>JAYVVB010000098.1:0-3891 GCA_043787455.1 Rhizobacter sp. | reverse complement strand
CGCCTGACGGCCGACGTCGGCTCCGACATCACCCTCGACCAAGTGATCGCCGTCGGCAGCGGCGCGGAACTCGTGCTCGGCGCTCCTCTCGTCGCCGGCGCGAGTGTCGTCGCGAGCGTCGTCTCGCACGGCCGCCATCCGAAGGTCCGGATCTTCAAGATGCACAAGCGCAAGCACTACCAGAAGCGTCAGGGGCATCGCCAGAATTTCACCGAGATCCGCATCAGCGCGGTCAACGCGGCCTGACGGCGCCGCGCATCCAGGGAGCACTGACATGGCACAGAAAAAGGGCGGCGGCTCGACGCGCAACGGTCGCGACTCGCAGCCGAAGATGCTCGGCGTCAAGGTGTTCGGCGGCCAGGTCATCCCGGCCGGCTCGATCATTGTTCGCCAGCGCGGCACCAAGTTTCACGCCGGCCCCAATGTCGGCATCGGCCGCGACCACACTCTCTTCGCGCTGGTCGAGGGTGTTGTGAGCTATGCGATCAAGGGCCCGCGAAATCGCCAGACCGTGACGGTCAAGGGCGACTGAGCGCGGCGCGCTCGGGCCATCGAAGCCCCGGCGTGCCGGGGCTTTTTCGTTTCTGCTCTTCGCACCGGTCGGCGCCACGAAGTGGCGCACCGTCTGAACTACCATGATCGTCCACAACCCCCGAGCGAGGTTCGCATGAGCTGGAGCGGCATCATCCTCGTGATCGTCGGCGCCTTGCTGCTGGCGAACAACTTCGACCTTCTGCCGTTCGGCTGGCTGCATCAATGGTGGCCGGCGCTGCTCATCGCCATCGGCCTGATGAGCATCCTGCGACCGCAACGCGGCCGGCGGAGTTCGCGTGCCGACCGAGCCGAAGAGATCTCGCGCCGGAATCCGGACGATCGGGCATGAGGTTCGTCGACGAAGCCACGATCGAGGTCGTCGCCGGCGACGGCGGCAACGGCTGCATGAGCTTTCGGCGCGAGAAGTTCATTCCCTTCGGCGGCCCGAACGGTGGTGACGGCGGACGTGGCGGCAGCGTCTACGCCGTCGCCGATCGCAACCTCAACACGCTGATCGACTTTCGCTACGCGCGACGTCATGAGGCTCGGCGTGGCGAGAACGGTCGCGGCTCCGACCAGTACGGCGCTGCAGCCGAAGACATCGTCATGCGCATGCCGGTCGGCACGATCATCACCGACGCCGAGACCGGCGAGAAGCTCGCCGAGCTGCTCGAGCCCGACGAGAAACAACTGATCGTCAAGGGCGGCGACGGCGGCTTCGGCAACCTGCACTTCAAGAGCAGCACGAACCGCGCGCCGCGCCAGAAGACACCGGGCTGGCCGGGCGTACACAAGAAACTCAAGCTCGAGCTCCGCGTGCTCGCCGACGTCGGCCTTCTGGGCATGCCCAACGCCGGCAAGTCGACGCTGATCGCGGCGATCTCGAACGCCCGGCCGAAGATCGCCGACTACCCGTTCACGACGCTGCATCCGAACCTCGGCGTCGTTCGCGTCGCGCCCGAGCAGAGCTTCGTAGTCGCCGACGTCCCGGGCCTGATCGAGGGCGCGGCCGAAGGTGCCGGCCTCGGCCATCTGTTCCTGCGTCACCTGCAACGAACGCGGCTCTTGCTGCATCTCGTCGACTTCGCGCCCTTCGACGAGGCGGTCGATCCGGTGGCACAGGTGAAGGCGATCGTCGCCGAGCTCGAGAAATACGATCCGGCGCTCGCCGCCAAGCCGCGCTGGATCGTCCTCAACAAGCTCGACATGATTCCCGCCGACGAGCGCGCCGAGCGGGTGAAGGCCTTCGTCAAGCGTCTGCGCTGGAAGGGCCCGGTGTTCCAGATCTCGGCCCTGACGCGCGAAGGTTGCGAGCCGCTCATCCGCGCCATCTACGAGCACGTCGCGGCGCACGCCAATCCGGCGCCTGTCGAGCCCGATCCGCGCTTCGACACCAGCGGAGCCGACGCGACGCGATGAGCGTTTCCGCACGGCCGCTCCGAAGGAGACGCTCCGTCCCGCCCGGCGGGACCGGCCGCAGGCCGAGGGTGCAACAGTGAGCGAGGTCATGCGCGGCGCGCGCCGGATCGTCGTCAAGGTCGGCTCGAGCCTCGTCACCAACGAAGGCCGCGGCGTCGACGCCGAAGCGGTCGGCGGCTGGTGCCGGCAGATGGCCGAGCTCATGCGCCAGAAGCGCGAACTCGTGATGGTCTCGAGCGGCGCCATCGCCGAGGGCATGAAACGGCTCGGCTGGTCGTCCCGGCCGCGCGCCGTGCATGAGCTCCAGGCCGCGGCGGCGGTCGGGCAGATGGGCTTGGCGCAGATCTACGAAACGGCGCTCCGCTCGCACGGCATCGGCAGCGCCCAGGTGCTGCTCACCCACGCCGACCTGGCCGACCGCGAGCGCTACCTCAACGCACGCTCGACGCTTGTCACGCTGCTCGGCCTCGGCGTCGTGCCGGTGATCAACGAGAACGACACGGTCGTCAACGACGAGATCAAGTTCGGCGACAACGACACGCTTGCTGCCCTCGTCGCCAACCTGCTCGACGCCGATGCGCTGGTCATCCTCACCGACCAGCCCGGTCTCTTCTCCGCCGACCCGCGCAGCGACGCCGGCGCGCGCCTGATCAAGAGCGCGAACGCCGGCGACTCCGAGCTCGAGCGCATGGCTGGCGGCGCCGGCTCGGCGCTCGGCCGCGGCGGCATGCTCACCAAGGTCCTCGCGGCCAAGCGGGCGGCACGCAGCGGTGCCGGAACGGTAATTGCGTCCGGACGCGAGCCCGACGTGCTGCTGCGCCTGGCGGCCGGCGAGAGCGTTGGCACGGCGCTCGTCGCGACGACGCCCAAGGTCGCGGCGCGCAAGCAGTGGATGAGCGACCACCTGCAGTTGCGTGGCTCGGTCGTCGTCGATGACGGCGCCGCCGCCAAGCTGCGCGACGGCGGCAAGAGCCTCTTGCCGATCGGCGTCGTCAGCGTCGAGGGCGACTTCCATCGCGGTGACGTCATAGCCGTGCGTCGCGCGAGCGGCGAGGAGATCGGCCGTGGCCTCAGCAACTACGGCAGTGCCGAGGCGCGCCTCATCGCACGCAAGCCCTCATCCGAGATCGTGCGCCTCCTCGGCTTCGTTGGCGAGTCGGAGCTGATCCACCGCGACAATCTCGTCCTCGCCTGAGGCTGCGCCGACTTCAGCTCAGCGGATGTTTCGGCGCAGGTTCGTCGAGGAGGTCGGCCGGCATGGTCGGCTCGAGCAACTCGGCGGGCGCGGTGGGCAAACCGGAATCGATGGGCGGCGAGTCGAGGGCCACGGGACGCGACGACGGGCTCTCCATCCGTCGATAGTGCTCGGGCGCTTCCTCGCGATGGTGCGGCCTCAGGCCCGAGCGCAGATAGCGGTTGTGCTGGGCGCCGCGCGGCAGAAAGCGGGCGAGCTCGGTGAGCGCCATCTGATAGACGTCGCGCTTGAACTCGATGACGACGTCGAGCGGGATCCAGTAGTCGTTCCAGCGCCAGGCGTCGAACTCGGGATGGTCGGTTGCGCGCAGGTTCATATCGCAGTCGCGACCGGTGAGCTGCAGCAGGAACCAGATCTGCTTCTGGCCGCGGTAGTGGCCGCGTGCGTCGCGCCGGATGAAGTGCATCGGCACCTCGTAGCGAAGCCAGTCGCGCGTGCGCGCGGCGATGCGGACATGGTCTTGCGTGAGCCCCACTTCTTCGTGAAGCTCTCTGAACATCGCCTGCTCGGGCGTCTCGCCGTAATTGATGCCCCCTTGCGGGAACTGCCAGGAGTGGGTCCGTATCCTTTTGCCCCAGAACACCTGGTTCTTCGGGTTGAGCAGGACGATGCCGACGTTGGGTCTGAACCCATCACGGTCGAGCATAATCAACCTCGATTCTTGCGTTGACCGATTATTGCAC
>JAYVVB010000097.1:0-3132 GCA_043787455.1 Rhizobacter sp. | reverse complement strand
GTGAAGACCACCGGCTGCGCCAGCGCGGCCACGCGCCCGGCCAGCTCGACGCGGCTGCACAGCTTGTCGAGGAAAGTGGGAAGGGCGAGCGGCTGCATGACCGGATTGTCGCCTGGGTGCCAGCCCGCGCGGGGCTGCCGACGATAGACTGGGCAGACATCAAAACCAGGAGACTTCCATGCTCGTGCTCTGTGGCTTCACCGTCTCGAACTATTACAACAAGGTCAAACTGGCCTTGCTCGAAAAAGGCCTGCCGTTCACAGAGGAAATGGTGAAGACCGGCAGCAAGGAAGAAGCGATTCTCGAAGCCACGCCACTCGGCAAGATCCCGTTCATCCGCACCGCGCAAGGCACGCTGTGCGAAAGCCAGACCATCCTCGATTACATCGAGGCCGCGCACCCGAACCCGCCGTTGATGCCGCCCGATCCCTGGCAGGCCGCCAAGGTGCGGGAACTGATTACCTTCATCGACCTGCACCTGGAACTCGTGGCCCGTGAGCTGTACCCGAAGGCCTTCTTCGGCGGCGAGGTCAGCGAGGCGAACGCGGCGCGCATCCGCAAGCTGCTCGAGAAGAACATCGTGGCTTTCAAGCGGCTCGCGAAGTTCGCGCCTTATGTGGCGGGCGCCACCTTCACGCTAGCCGATTGCGCGGCCTGGGTCAGCCTGCCGCTGGTCAGCATGTCCACGAAAATCGTCTACGGCGTAGACCTGCTGAGCGCTGGCGGCGTGGACTGGAAGCCCTACGCAAAGCTCGTTGGCGAGCGGCCGAGTGCGCAACGCGTCACGGCGGATCGCAAGGCCGATCAGGACAATGCGGCCGCCGCAGCAGCAGCCGCCACCACGGCAGCGATTTCCTTGCGGTAGCGGTTCAGGTCCTGCACGCTGGCGAAGCTGCGTTCCAGCAGCAGGCTCATGTTGTGCAGGATGCGTTCGACGACCTTGGTCTCCCAGACCGCGTCGAACTGGATCTGTTTGTCGAGCCACAGCTCCAACCAGGCCGGGTTCGGCAGTCGGCTTTGCACCGTGTCGCGCGGGAACAGGCTGGCGTTGACGTGCAGGTTGGTTGGGTGCAGCGCCTGCGCAGTGCGGCGCGCACTCGCCATCAGCACGCCGACCTTCGCGAATGCGGCTCGCGCTTCGTCACCGAACTTCTGCAGCGCGCGCTTCATGTAGCGCAGGTAGGCGCCGCCGTGGCGGGCTTCGTCGCGCGCCAGGGTTTCGTAGATGGCCTGGATGACGGGTTCGGTGTGCCACTCGGCGGCGCGACGATACCAGTGGTTCAGCCGGATCTCGCCGCAGAAATGCAGCATCAGCGTTTCCAATGCCGGCGCCGGGTCGAACTCGAAGCGCACCTCGTGCAACTCGGCCTCGGTGGGGACGAGGTCGGGGCGGAAGCGGCGCAGGTACTCCATCAACACCAGCGAATGCTTCTGTTCCTCGAAGAACCAGACGCTCATGAACGCGCTGAAGTCGCTGTCGTCACGGTTGTCGCGCAAGAACATCTCGGTGGCCGGCAATGCCGCCCATTCCGTGATGGCGTTCATCTTGATCGTCTGGGCCTGCTCGTCGCTGAGCTTCGCTGCGTCGAAATGGTCCCAGGGGATGTCCTTGTCCATGTTCCAGCGCACGGCTTCGAGCTGCTTGAAAAGTTCAGGGTAGATCATCGCGTTGTGGCCTCGTTAGTACAGCGAATTCTAGTCCGCGCGATGTCACCCGACGCAGTGCCGGGACACTGGCGCGGGCCAGTCGCGACCGCCCTGTGAGGCCCACGCATCCGGTCGCGACCGGCTGGCGTACAAAGCCCATGCCAGACACTAAAACCGTCGGCTGCGAAAAAAATACCGATCGGTTATATTGAAAACTGCCCAGTAGGAAACCTCAATGTCTTCATTTTTGCCCCTGGCCGACCGCCGCGCATCAACCGATGCGACGGCGACGCATGCTGCGCGGGGAGTCACGGAACTCCAGCCGGCCGCCGGCGTCGAAACGACAGCGCTGGCGTGCAGTACCTCTTTCTTTTCTGTTGCGAAGCCATCGACCCAGGTCGAATGCAAACCCCGGGTGCACTCTCTCCTCCCTCCTCCCTCCCTGGTTGGCCCGCGGACGCTTCGTAACACTCTTCTTCATGCCATGGGCCGCCGCGCGCCGTCCCTGGCCACTTGAGACCCGACCGGATGCGGCGCATCGCTGTCATCGGCTCCGGCATCTCCGGCCTCTCGGTCGCGCACGGGCTGGCGGGGCAGGCGCATGTGAGCCTGTTCGAGGCGGGCAGCTACTTCGGCGGCCACACGCACACGGTAGACGTGACGCTCGACGGCATCACGCACGGCGTCGACACCGGCTTTTTGGTGCTTAACGAACGCACCTACCCGCATTTGCAACGCCTGTTGCGAGAGCTTGGCGTGCCGATCGCGAAGTCGGACATGTCATTCTCGGTGCAGGTGCCCGACATCGACCTGGAGTGGAGCGGCAACGACCTGAACACCGTCTTCGCGCAACGCCGCAACCTGTTGCGGCCCCGCTTCTGGCGGATGTTGTCGGACCTGCTGCGCTTCAACCGCATCGCCACAACGCTGGCCGTCGGCGGGCGCGAGGCCGAGCTCGACGAATCGATCGAATCCTTTCTGGATCGGCATCGCTTCAGCCACGAGTTCCGCGATTGGTACTTCCTGCCGATGATCGGCTGCATCTGGTCCTGTCCGCTCGACCAGATGCTGCGTTTCCCGGTCGCGACGATGATCCGCTTCTGCCATAACCACGGCCTGACCCAGGTCGCGAACCGGCCACAGTGGTACACCGTGGAAGGCGGTGCACGGCACTATGTCGAGAAGATGCTCACCTTCGTACCCGACGCGCGCCTGAACACGCCGGTGCGGAGCGTGCGCCGGCTCACAAACGGCCAGGTGAGCGCTGGTGTGATGGTGGCCACCGACGCCGGCACGGAGCACTTTGACGAGGTCGTGATGGCCTGCCATTCCGACCAGTCGCTCGCATTGCTCGCCGACCCGACGCCGGCTGAGCGCAAGGTGCTGGGCGCCATTCGTTACCACCGCAATCGGGCCGTGCTGCACACCGACACGGCGGTGCTGCCGAAGCGCCGCCGCGCCTGGGCGGCGTGGAACTACGAACGG
>JAYVVB010000096.1:0-2598 GCA_043787455.1 Rhizobacter sp. | reverse complement strand
GGATGGAAGGGAACGATCCGCGAGATCGTCGCGCGCAGCATCGCCGCGCCGAGCCGCACCTGGATCAGCGCGGCCGACGTCCGCGGCAGCGTCGCCTGGGCCGGCGGCCCGATGCACGCCGAGCTCGACCCCGGCAGCGCCGATCTCCTCGGCGCGACACTGCGCTGGAGCCGCGTCGCCTGGCGCGCCGGCGAGCGCGGCGCGGCCGCGTCGCTCGACGCGCACGCCGTCATCGATGCCGTCTCGGTCGCGCCGCTGTTGCGAGTACTGCAGCCGGAGTTCGGCTGGGGCGGCGACCTCGCCGTCGGCGCGCACCTCGACGCTCGCGGCGCGCCGTCGGTGAGCGTCGACCTCGTCGTCGAGCGCGCGCGCGGCGATCTCACCGTCACCGACGAATACGGCACGCAAGGCCTCGGTCTCACCGACCTGCGCTTCGGCATCGCCGCCAACGACGGCCAATGGAGCTTCACGTCGGCGCTCGCGGGCGGCGCACTCGGCGTCGCTTCGGGCGCGGTGACGGCCCGCACCGATCCCCACGCCACGTGGCCGGGTCCCGAAACGCCGGTGCAAGGCGTGTTCGAGCTGCGCGTCGCCAACCTCGGCACCTGGGGCACGTGGGTGCCGGCCGGCTGGCGCCTGGGCGGCGAGCTCCATGCAAGCGCTGCGATCGGCGGTCGCTTCGGCGCGCCGCGCTACACCGGCCACGTCGAAGGCGCGCACCTCGGCGTGCGCAACTTCCTGCAGGGCGTGAACGTCACCGACGGCGACGTCGCGATCGCGCTCGAAGGCAACACGGCGCGGATCGAGCACTTCACGGCGCGCGGCGGCAGCGGCACGATCTCGCTTCAGGGCGACGCGAGCTTCGACGATGCGCCGGTCGCGCAGCTGAAGCTGATGGCGCGCCAGTTCGAGATGCTGGGTCGCGTCGACCGACGCATCGTCGCCAGCGGCGACGCTTCGATGCGCCTCGACGCCAGGACACTCGCGCTCGACGGCGCGTTCACGATCGACGAGGGCTCGATCGACTTCACGCGCTCCGACGCGCCGACGCTCGGCGACGACGTCGAGGTGATCCGCCGTCCCGCGGCGGCGCCGGTCTCGCCCGCGGCCGCGGCGTCGGCCGCAGCGGCGGCGGCACCGACACCGATCGTCGCCCCGGCCGCGCGCCAGGTCGCGCTCGACTTGCGCGTCGGCATGGGCGAGAAGCTGCGCATCAAGGGTCGGGGCATCGACACGGGCCTGCGTGGCGACCTGCACCTGACGTCGCCCGGCGGCCGGCTGACCGTCGACGGCACGCTGCGCGCGGTCGACGGCACCTATCAGGCCTACGGCCAGAAGCTGACGATCGACCGCGGCGTGCTCACCTTCGTCGGCCCGATCGAGAACCCGCGCCTCGACATCGAGGCGACGCGGCCGAACCTCGACGTGCGCGTCGGCGTCGTCGTCGCCGGCACCGCGCTCAATCCGCGCGTGCGCCTCTTCGCCGAGCCCGACATGTCGGACATCGACAAACTCAGCTGGCTCGTCCTCGGCCGGGCGAGCGAAGGCGCGGGCCGCGCCGACACCGCGCTCCTGCAGAGCGCCGCGCTCGCGCTGCTCTCGGGCGAAGGGCCGGGCCTCACCGATCGCCTCACGCATGCCATCGGCCTCGACGAAATCTCGGTACGCCAGCAGGCCGGCGAAGGTCAGGTGAAGGAGACGATCGTGAGCGTCGGCAAGCAGATTTCGAAGCGCTGGTACGTCGGCTACGAGCGTGGCACGACGGCGACGACCGGCAGCTGGCAGCTCATCTACCGCATCGCGCGAAGACTGACGCTGCGCGCCCAGGCGGGCGGCGACAACTCGGTCGACCTGATCTGGACGCTGCGCTGGAAGTGATAGTCGCGGCGATGCGCCACACCGTCAGGGCGCGACGTCGAAGTCGGACTTGCCGATGTGGTTCTGCATAAACGCGTCGACCGCCGCCGCGGCGTCGACCCTCGACGGATCGAAGTCGAACTGACCTTCGTTCGTGCGCGGGCCCGAGCCGCCGGAAAACGTCGCCCTGTAGTGGACGACGTTGCCGGTCCTCTCGTAGTCGACCCGATAGCTCACCGGCGCGCCGCCCTGACCCGGCGTGTGGCTTCCCTCGAGTGTGGCCATGGCTCGCTCCTGACGATGGACGAGTATGCCGCGCGCGGCGGAGGGCGGCGACGCGAGGTCTTAAACTGCGAGCCGCTTCGCGCCCGCAGGCGTCACGCTCGCCGTAGTTCAATGGATAGAACGGCCGCCTCCTAAGCGGCAAATACAGGTTCGATTCCTGTCGGCGGGACCAACGCGACGTCCAGAGAGTTCCCCCAAGGTCCACAGAAATGCCTTCTTACCGGGCTTCTGACCTCTTCTAAGGTCTCGCAGCGTCCAGGGACTTATCGAAACAGCCGGCGCGTTTGGGGGTAGGTTTGGGGTAACTTTCACCTAGTGCGTTTAGAGTTACCCACATGCTCCTGACTGACACGAAGTTGCGCGCGTTCAAGCCCGCCGCGAGTCCCCAGCGGTTCTTCGACGGCGATGGTCTGCACGTCGAGGTCAGGCCTAACGGTGGCAAATGGTGGCGGTTCA
>JAYVVB010000095.1:0-3377 GCA_043787455.1 Rhizobacter sp. | reverse complement strand
TGGCAACCCGAGGCGGCGCCGTGGCAGCACTGGCCGGCGCCCGCAGCCTTTGCGCCGCAGGGCGACGAGCTCGCCTTCTGGCGCCGCGCGGGCGAGCGTCTGCTGCATTGCCTCGACCAGTTGCCGATGCCGCAGCGCAGCGCCTTCCTCCTCCATCACGATGACGGTCTGGCGCTCGACGAAGTCGCGCGCGCGCTCGAAGTCGGCTTCGAGACTGCGAAGACCCGGCTGCGCTATGCGATGAGCAAGCTGAGGACGTGCATGGGCGCCTATCTCGAGCCGATGCGAGGCCAGACGCCATGAGCGATCCGGACCGCTACGGCGCGCGCGACCTCTGGCTGAGCGAGGCGCTGCGCCATGCGCCCGATTCGAACGCGACCGCGCCGGCGGCGCTGAGCGAGGCGATCCTCGCCGAAGCGCGCGCCGTCGCAGCGCGGCCGGGCTCGTCCTCGCCGCGACGTGCGCGCGTCGACGGGCGAACGCTCGCCGATGTCTTCGGGTCGTGGTGGATCGCGCTGGCGCGACCGCCGGTCGCGGCCGCATTCGCGAGCGTGATGGCAGCGACAATCGTCGGCCTGATGTGGTGGGGCCGGCCGATGGACGAGACTCTGCCGCGGCCGGCGTCGCCTGTGGCGCGGACTGCGCCGGTGACGCAGCCACCGGCACCGGCTCAAGCCGAGGTTCCATCAACGCCGCCTGTGCCTGCGCCCCCCCACGCCGAACCGACGCCACCCGCTTCGGCGCGCGGCGCGCTGTCAGGCGCGACAACGACCGACCGCATCGCAGCGCCGCCGGCTGCGCGCAAAAAGGAATCGCCGGCCGCATTCCCCGCCACCGCAGCGCGTCGCGCGGTCGCACGGGAGCGGGGCGAGGAAGCAAAGAAGGATGCGGCGCCATCGTCGTTCGCCGGCCCGGCCGCGACCGCGGCGCCTGCCGAGACCGCAACCGCGCCCGCAGCGCCGAGCGACGCCGGGCGTGCCGCCGGCCAGGTGCCCAGCGAGATCGCCGCCGATCGTGCCGACAAACCTATGGCCAAGAACACCGCCCCGGCGCGCGAGCCCCGGCCTGCCGGCACCGCGGCCCTGCGCCAACGCAGCGCGCTCGATCCGCGCGAGAACGCAGACGCGCTCGAGCGCGACAAAGCCGCGGTCGCGCCATCGCCCCTGGCATCGCTGCTCGACTCGATCGCGCGCGAGCCGCAGCGCTGGACGCGATTGACCGTCACGGGGAGCGCGGCGGCCGTCGATCCGGCGTGGCGCGGCTGGCTGGCCGATGTCGACGCCGCGGTCGCGGGTCGATGGCAGACGGCCGGAGCGAGCGCCTCGTCCGCCCAGGACGAAGGCCGCGACGCAGCCCCGCTCCGTCTCTTCCTCGACGGTCGAGCCGCAGCGATCGTTCGCCTCGACGGCCGCACGATACGGCTCGAGAGGCTCCTCGGCGCCGCGCCCGAGCACTGGCAGGCGAGCCTCGCGCCGGCCCCTGCGAGCCGCGTCGCCGCCGGCCGCGCGCGCCTGTCGCCCTAGCGAGTTACGCCCTAGATCAGCCCACCGATGTTTCGAATCCCCCGGGGCTGCATGGCGGCATCCCGAGCGCCGGGCAGCAGGCCTGGGGTGCCAACCTGCCCGGCACGTATGCCTTCGTCGTGTTCCCGAGCGTGGTTTCGAAGTTGAGCTGGAACGTCGTCTTCCGATCCGACCTTGCGGCCGGTAAGTACGCCCTGCTCGATCAGGGCCGCCTGGTGCTGGACACGAGGCTCAATCCACCGACACCCTGAGCGCGACCCTCGCCCGGTAGCCGTTCGCCCTGGTCTCCCGAGGGGTCGGTCTCGCGTCGCGACGGCTCGCGCCGTTATCATGCTCGGTTCGCCTTTCGACACCGATGCCCTCTTCTCCGGACGCCACGATCAGCCCTGCGCGCGAGCTCGAAAAGCGCTCGCCTGCCCGCGCGAAGTCCTCTCGCGAGGGTCTCCCCGCGCGCGCGCAGGAGTTCGGCGCGGCGCTGATCCGCGTGCGCGGCGCGCGCACGCACAACCTCAAGAACATCGACCTCGACATCCCGAGGAACCGGCTCGTCGTCATCACCGGCCTGTCGGGCTCGGGCAAGTCGAGCCTGGCCTTCGACACCCTCTACGCCGAAGGCCAGCGTCGCTACGTCGAGAGCCTCTCGGCCTATGCGCGTCAGTTCCTTCAGTTGATGGACAAGCCCGACGTCGACGTCATCGAGGGCCTGTCGCCGGCGATCTCGATCGAGCAGAAGGCGACCTCGCACAACCCGCGCTCGACCGTCGGCACGGTCACCGAGATCCATGACTACCTGCGGCTCCTGTTCGCGCGCGCAGGCACGCCGTACTGTCCGAACCACGGCCTCGCACTGCAGGCGCAAAGCGTCAGCCAGATGGTCGACGCGACGCTGGCGCTGCCGGCCGAGACGCGCTTGATGGTGCTCGCGCCGGTCGTGCGCGATCGCAAGGGCGAGTTCGTCGAGCTGTTCGAGCAGATGCAGGCGCAGGGCTACGTGCGCTTTCGCGTCGACGGCCAGACCGTCGACGCTGCCGACGTGCCCAAGCTCAAGAAGACCGAGAAGCACGACATCGACGTCGTCATCGACCGCATCAAGGTGCAGACCGGCGAGACCGGCGCCGCCGCCGGCGCGCCCCTGCGCCAGCGCCTGGCCGAGAGCTTCGAGGCGGCGCTGCGCATCGCCGACGGCCGTGCCCTCGCCGTCGAGATGGACAAGTCGAGCGACGGCGAGCACCTGTTCTCGAGCAAGTTCGCCTGCCCGCTCTGCGACTACTCGCTGCCCGAGCTCGAGCCGCGGCTGTTCTCGTTCAACTCTCCCGTCGGCGCCTGCCCGACTTGCGACGGCCTCGGAGTGACGACGGTGTTCGACGCCGAGCGCGTCGTCGCCTTCCCGTCGATCAGCCTGGCGAGCGGCGCCGTCAAGGGCTGGGACCGGCGCAACCCGTACACCTTCTCGCTGCTCGAGAGCGTCGCGGCGCACTACGGCTTCGACATCGACACCCCGTTCGAGGAGCTGCCGGCCGCAGCGCGCGAGGTGCTGCTGCGCGGCTCGGGCGAGGTCGAGATCGAGTTCACCTACGAGGCCCAGGCCGCTCGCGGCAAGCAGCGCATGGTCAAGCGCCGCCATCCGTTCGAGGGCATCCTGCCCAACCTCGAGCGACGCTTTCGCGAGACCGAGTCCGCCGCCGTGCGCGAGGACCTCGTGCGGCTGCAAAGCGCCAAGCCGTGCCCCGACTGCAAGGGCGCGCGCCTGCGCATCGAGGCGAGAAACGTCTTCCTGGTCGACGTCGCGAGCGGCGAGAAGGAGCCGATCTACCTCGTCGAGCACTTCACGCTGCGCAAGGCGCTCGACTGGTT
>JAYVVB010000094.1:0-4669 GCA_043787455.1 Rhizobacter sp. | reverse complement strand
TAGTCGACGAGCACCGGGGTGCCGGCATCGAGCACATCGGCCTTGAACGATGCATCGGACGTGTGGGTAATCAGGGACGTGTGGGTGATCGGCTCGCTGCTCATGTCGGATTCCTCATGCCAATAATTGTGAGGTGGGGCCGGGAATGCCGACAGCAAGGGGTACTTCGGCGGGCACAATCATTCTGACATACCGGCCTCGAGCCAGCGCCGCCCGTCCCCATCTGCTGCCTATGAACACGATAGCCCGTGTGGCCCTTGACCACGCGCGGGCGCGACGGACCTCCGGATCGGCGTTCGACCCGTGGCGCGAGATCGCCGACCGGAGCGCCGAGTGGGTCGGATCGCAATCGATCGTCCTCCGCGACGCGATCGTCCTGGTTCCTTTTCCCGAGATGCTCGCGCCGGCACGACTCGCCTTCGCACAGTGCGGCGTGTGGATGCCGCGGATCGAGACCACGCAGACGCTCGCCGCATCGCTCGGCCCGCCGACCGGACCCGGCAGCGACGGCGGCTTCGAAACCGCTCTCGATGCGCTCGTCGCGATGCAGTTGCTCGCGCGCGAAACGTGGGGCGCCGATTGGTCCAGGCGCGATCCGCGCGGCTTCGAGCACGGCGCTCGGCGCATCGTCGCGGCTGCGATCGAGCTCGGGCGCGCGGTCGCCGCGGTCGCGCCCGACGACCGAGCAGCGTGGTGGGAGACGGCCCGCTCCGCCTTGCGCGCCGGCGGCGGCCCGGGCGGCAAGGAGCGCGTGCTGGCGCAGATCGCGCTCGAGTGGGCCGCCGCCGCACCGGCGCCGGCGACCGATCGGCTGTTCGCGTTGCATCCATCGGCCTGGATCGCGATCGAGGCCGGCGGCGCCGATCCCTTGACCGATCGTCTGATGACACTAAGCCTCGCGCCGGCCCTCGTGATCGTGACCGACGTCGCGCTCGACGATCCCTTCGCCGCGCTCGCTGCGGCTCTCGTGGAGCCACCGGCGTTCGCGCTCTGCGACGGCGTCGAGGACGAGGCCGGCGCCGCCGCGGCACAGATCCTCGACCACCTCGGCCGCGCCGAGCGTCCGGTCGCGCTCATCGCGCAGGACCGCGTTCTCGTGCGCCGGATCCGCGCCTTGCTCGAACGCGCCGGCGTTCGCGTCGGCGACGAGACCGGCTGGAAGCTCTCGACGACGCGCGCCGGCGCCGCGGTCATGGCCTTGCTCGTCGCGGCGCGGCACACGGCATCGACCGACGCCTACCTCGACTGGTTGAAATCCTTGCCGATCGGCGCGACGACGCACGGCTCGGCGCTGGCGGCGCTCGAGGCGGCGTGTCGCCGCTCGGGCGCGGCGCGACGCGACGAGATCGCGGCGCTCGAGCTCGATGCCGGCGCGAGCCAGCTCCATGCCGACGCGCTCGCCATCCTGGAGGCACTCGAGACACCATCGCGCCGCAGCCTGCCCGAGTGGCTCGACGCCGTCGCCGCCGCTCTCGATCGCTCCGCCGCGTTGACGCGTCTGCGCGACGACGCGGCCGGTCGCCAGGCGCTCGCGGCGCTGGCGATCGACCCGCCGCTCGACATCGACCGGCGCCGTGTTCTCGCCGGCGAGATCGAGGCGATCACGCTTGCCGAATTCACGCGCTGGGTCGACGACATCTTCGAGCGGGTCGCATTCCGGCCCGCGCCCGATGGCGACTCGACCCTAGGCGGCGCGAGCATCAGCCTCGACGTCGTCATCACGCCTCTGGCGCGAGCGATGCTGCGGCCGTTCGCCGCGGTCGTCTTTCCCGGTGCCGACGATCACACGCTCGGCCGCGCCGACAGCGCCGACTCGATCCTGCCGCACGCTCTCGAAGAGTCATCGGGTCTGGCCGGCCGCAGCACGCGGGCAAAGACCGAGCTGCTCGGCTTCGCGCACGTGCTTCGTCTGCCACAGGTCACCTTGCTGCGCAGCCGCGGCGACGCCAGCGAGCCGGTCGCGGAAAGCCCGCTCGTCGAGCGGCTGCGGCTCGCGCTCGCCGAGGGCGGGCGGGCGCTGCGGCCCTGGCACGACCCGCGTGTCGAGCGCCGGATTTCGGTCGAGCCGATTCGCGCCACCGCGCCTTCGGTTCCGGCGGGTCTGCTGCCGGAGCGCCTGTCTGCGAGCGCCTACGAGGCGCTGCGCGCCTGCCCCTACCGCTTCTTCGCGCGCAGCGTGCTTCGCCTCGGCGAAGCCGACGAGCTCGACGACGAAGTCGAGAAGCGCGACTACGGCAACTGGCTGCACAAGGTCCTGCATGCGTTTCATCTCGAGCGCGAGGAGCTCTCGCAACGGTCCGACATCGCATCGGACACGGCGCGCCTGTTCGACATCGGCGCTGCCCAGCTCGCCGAAGCAGGTTTCGATCCGGCGTCGTTCCTGCCCTTCGACGCCAGCTTCGCCGCGTTCGCGCCGCGCTATGTCGACTGGCTGCACGAGCGCGAGCGGCAAGGCTGGTCGTGGTCGGCGGGCGAAACGGAGGTGGTGTTCGCGCCGGCCGAGCTCGAGGGCGTGGAGCTGTTCGGTCGTATCGACCGGATCGATCGTCACGGCCCGGGCGAGGGCGCCGTGCTCGAGCTCATCGACTACAAGACCGGCAGCGCCGCGAAGCTGAAGAGCGGCATGGTCGAGCGCTTCGAGGACACCCAGCTCGCTTTCTACGCCGCGCTCGTCGGCTCGGGCACCGATCGACCCTTGCGCGCAAGCTATCTGGCGCTCGACGGCTCGCACGGTCTGGAGCCGATCGATCATCTCGAAGTCCGCGCCAGCGCAGAGGCACTTGTCGCCGGCGCGGCACGCGACCTGCGCCGGCTGCGCGCAGGCACCGGCCTGCCGGCCCTCGGCGCCGGCTCGGCTTGCGACTACTGCGAGGCGAGGGGCCTGTGCCGGCGCGATCACTGGACCGCGGACGAAGCGACCGCCGCGGTCGAAGATGAGCCCGATCGTTAGCTCGCCGGCGCTGCGCATCGACGGCGCGCCGGTCTCGGCCGCAGCGTTCTATGCGGCGGCCTGCGACCCGGCGCGCTCATGCGTGGTCGAAGCCTGCGCCGGATCGGGCAAGACCTGGATGCTCGTCTCGCGCATCCTGCGCGCGCTGCTCGATGGCGCGGCGCCGCAAGACGTCCTCGCGATCACCTTCACGCGCGCGGCGGCGGGCGAGATGCGCGACCGCCTTGATGCCTGGCTCGGCGAGTACGCCGGGCCGCGCTCGAGCCACGGGCAACGGGTCGCGGCGCTGATCGAGCGCGGTCTCGACAAGGCCCGCGCCGAAGCGCTCGCCCCGCAGCTTGCGACCTTGCACGGGCGTGTCCTCGCTGCCGGCCGGCCGGTCGAGATCCGCACCTTCCATGGCTGGTTCGCGCAGCTCATGCGATCGGCGCCGCTCGTGCTCCTCGACCGCCTCGGCCTGCAACCCGACGTCGAGCTCGTCGAGGACTGGGACGAACATCGACCCGTGGTGCTGCGCGCGTTCCACGGCGAAGTTCTGCGCGACCCGGCCCTGCGCGCCGACCACGCGGCGCAGACGCTGGCGCGCGGCCGCAGTCAGCTGCTCACGTGGCTGAAGGCGACCTTGGACAAGCGCGTCGAGTTCGAGCTCGCCGACGAAGCCGGCGTGCTCGAAGGCAGCGTCGTTGCTGCAACCGAGATCTGGCCCGAGCTCGCGCCTCTCGGCGATCCGGCCGAAGCGATCGAAGGTGGCGAGTGGACGGCGATGCTCGGCGACCTGCGCGGCGAGCTCGCGGCGGGTGGCAAAGCAGCTCGCGATGCCGCTGACGGTCTCGCCGATGCGCTCGCGTCGATCGGTGCGCGTATGTGTTTCGAACGTGCGTGGTCGGCGCTCTTCACCACCACCGATACGCCGCGCGTGCTCAAGGGTTCGCCGCGTGTGGCACGCGTCCAGGACGCGATGGAGCATCTCGCGCGCCAGATCCACCAGCACGACGCGCACGCGGAGCACCTGCGCATGGTCCGCCTCGGCCGCGCGCTGCTCGCCGCGCTGGCGAGCTACAAGCGCGCCCACGGCCTCGCCGACATGGCCGATCTCGAGCGCGCCGCCTTGCAGCTGCTGCGCGACAGCGAGCTCTCGGGCTGGGTCCAGGAGCGGCTCGACGCGAGGATCTCGCACCTCCTGATCGACGAGTTCCAGGACACGAGCCCGCTGCAATGGCATGCCTTGCACGGCTGGCTCGCCGCGTACGCGGGAGCCGGTGGCGGCGCGAGCGGGCAGCGACCGCCGTCGGTGTTCATCGTCGGCGATCCGAAGCAGAGCATTTACCGCTTCCGCCGCGCCGAGCCGAGGGTGTTCGACGCCGCGGCTCGCTTCGTCCGCGACGAGCTCGGCGGCAGCGTGCTGGCCTGCGATCACACCCGCCGCAACGCGCCACGCGTGATCGGTGCCATCAACCGGGTGTTCGAGGCGGCCGTCGCCGACGGATCGTTCACCGGCTTTCGGCCTCACACCACGGCCATCGCCGACGATGCCTCGGCGAGCGTGCAGGCGCTGCCGCGCGTCCCGCGTGGACCGCGCGCGCGCACCGGCGCCAACGCCGCGCCGCCGGTCTGGCGCGACTCCCTGACCGTGCCGCGGCTCGAAGCCGAGGAAGTGCTGCGCGAGCGCGAGGCTGAGGTCGTTGCTGCAGCGGTCGGGGCGCACGTCGCCAGCGGCAC
>JAYVVB010000093.1:0-18018 GCA_043787455.1 Rhizobacter sp. | reverse complement strand
CGGCGCCGGCCCCGCGAGGTAGCCGAGGCGCACGCCGGCGAGACCGAACTTGCTCAGCGTTCGCAGCACGAGCACGTGCGCGAGCGAGCCGACGCGCGTCATCCAGGTGCGCGACGAGAACGGCTGGTAGGCCTCGTCGAACACCACGAGGCCGTCCTGGGCGCCGACAGCGGCGACGATGCGCTCCACGACCTGCTCGTCGAACAGGTTCGCGGTCGGGTTGTTGGGATAGGCGATGTAGGTGATCGCCGGCCGATGGGTCTCGATCGCCGAGAGCATCGCCGCCTCGTCGAGGTCGAAGCTGGCGGTCAGCGGCACGCCGGCGAACTTCAGCCCCTGCAGCCGCGCCGACATCTCGTACATCACGAACCCGGGCACGGGCGCGAGGATCGTCGCTCCCGGAATGTCGCAGGCGAGCGCGAGCAGCGAGATCAGCTCGTCGGAGCCGTTGCCGAGCATCAGCCTGCAGCCGGCCGGCAAATTCACGAATGACGAGAGCGCGGCGACGGCATCGGCGACGCAGTCGGCCGGGTAGCGGTTGATCGCGACGCGGCCGAGGCGCTTGCCGAGCTCGTCCTGCAACGCATCGGGCAAACGGAACGGGTTCTCCATCGCGTCGAGCTTGACCAGGCCGCGGCTCGGCTGGATTGCATAGGCGTGCATCGATTGCACGTCCTGGCGCAGGACGCGGGCGTAGCGGCTGTCGGAATCGGCGGCCATCACTTCGCCTGGGGCGCGAGCCTCATCTCGGCCGCGCGCGCATGCGCCTCGAGCCCTTCTCCGCGTGCGAGCTCGGCGGCGATCGGGCCGAGCGTCACCGAGCCGCGCTCGCTCACTTCGATCAGGCTGGTGCGCTTCTGGAAGTCGTAGACGCCGAGCGGCGACGAAAAGCGCGCCGTGCCCGCCGTAGGCAGGACATGGTTCGGTCCGGCGCAATAGTCGCCCAGGCTCTCGCTCGTCCAGGCGCCGAGGAAGATCGCGCCGGCGTGCTTCAGAAGCGGCTCCCACCGTCCGGGATCGCGCGCGCTCACCTCGAGGTGCTCGGGCGCGATCCGGTTGCTGATCTCGCACGCCTCCGCCATCGAGCGCGTGAGGACGAGCGCGCCGCGGCCCTCAAGCGAGGCCGTGATGATCTCGCGCCGCGGCATCTGCGGCAGCAGCCGCTCGATCGCGCCACGCACCCGGTCGAGATAGCCGGCATCGGGCGTGAGCAGGATGCTCTGCGCGAGCGGGTCGTGCTCGGCCTGGCTGAACAGGTCCATCGCGACCCAGTCGGGCGGCGTCGTGCCGTCGGCGAGCACCAGGATCTCGCTCGGCCCGGCGATCATGTCGATGCCGACCGTGCCGAAGACGCGCCGCTTGGCGCTCGCGACGTAGGCGTTGCCGGGACCGGTGATCTTGTGCACCGCCGGGATCGTCGCCGTGCCGAAAGCGAGCGCGGCGACGGCCTGCGCGCCGCCGATCGTGAACAGGCGATCGACGCCCGTGACGGCTGCCGCAGCGAGCACCAGCGCATTGCGTTCGCCCCCTGGCATCGGCGCGACCATCACGATCTCGCCGACGCCCGCGACCTTGGCCGGCAGCGCGTTCATCAGCACGCTCGACGGGTAGGCGGCCTTGCCGCCCGGCACGTAGATGCCGACGCGGTCGAGCGGCGTCACCTTCTGGCCGAGCAGCGTGCCGTCGGCGTCGCGGTAGCTCCACGACTTGCCGGTGGCTTCGAGCTGGCGCTCGTGGAAGTCGCGCACCCGAGCGCTCGCGCTTTCGAGCGCGCGCCGCTGCGCCGCGGGCAGGCCGTCGAGCGCCCGGCGCATCTCGGCCGCGCCGACTTCGAGCTCGGCGACCGATGCCGCGTCGATGCCGTCGAAGCGGCGCGTGCACTCGAGCACGGCCGCGTCGCCGCGGGTGCGAACGTCGGCGACGATCGAGGCGACGCGGCTCTCGATCGCGTCGTCGGTCTCGGCCGAGTAGGCGAGCAGCGCCGTCAGCGCCTGCGCGAAGCCGGCGTCGCTGCTCTTCAGCGTGCGCAGTCCGAGGCTCACGTCGGCGTTCCCTTGGCCACTTCGGCCGCGAGCGCATCGATGAGCGATCGGATCGGCTCGCGCTCGAGCTTCAGCGCGGCCTTGTTGACGATCAGCCGCGCCGAGATCGGCATGATCTCCTCGACCTCGACGAGCGCGTTGGCCTTGAGCGTGCTGCCCGAGGCGACGAGGTCGACGATGGCGTCGGCGAGACCGGTGAGCGGCGCGAGCTCCATCGAGCCGTAGAGCTTGATGATGTCGACATGCACGCCCTTGTCGGCGAAGTGGTCGCGGGCGATGCGCGTGAACTTGGTGGCGACGCGGATGCGAGAGCCCTGGCGCGCGGCGCGTTCGTAGTCGAACGCGACCGGCGCGGCGACGCTCATGCGGCAGCACGCGATGCCGAGGTCGAGCGGACGATACAGGCCGTCGCCGCCGTGCTCTAGCAAGGTGTCGAGGCCGACGACGCCGAGGTCGGCGCCGCCGTGCTGGACGTAGGTCGGCACGTCGCTGGCGCGGACCAGGACGATGCGCAGCCCTGGCCGCGACGTGGCGATGATGAGCTTTCGGCTCGTCTCCGGGCTCTCGGCGAGCTCGACGCCGACCGCGGCGAGCAGCGGCAGCGTCTCGTCGAGGATCCGACCCTTGGACAAAGCGAGCGTGATCACGGTCGCGCTCTCGAGGTATCGAGCGTGATCATGATTCGAGCGTCGTCATGCCTTCATCCGCTCGATGTCGGCGCCGAGCGTGCGCAGCTTGGTCTCCATCCGGTCGTAGCCGCGGTCGAGGTGGTAGATGCGGTCGATCGTCGTCTCGCCGTCGGCGACGAGCGCCGCGATGACGAGGCCCGCAGAGGCGCGCAGGTCGGTCGCCATGACGGTCGCGCCCGACAGCCGCGGGGCACCCTGGACGACGGCGACGCGGCCGTCGACGTCGATCCTCGCGCCCAGCCGCACAAGCTCGTCGACGTGCATGAAGCGGTTCTCGAAGATCGTCTCGGTGATCGTCGCCGTACCGTCGGCGATGCAGTCGAGCGCCATCAGCTGGGCCTGCATGTCGGTGGGAAAGGCCGGGTAGTCGCTCGTGCGCACGCTCACCGCGCGCGGCCTCCCGCGGGCGCGGATGCGCACCCAACCTTCGTCAGCCTCGACCGTCGCGCCGGCCTCGCGCAGCTTGTCGACGATGGCCTCGAGATGATCGGCGCGGGCGCCGCGCAGCACGACGTCGCCGCCGGCCGCGGCGACGGCGCAGAGGAACGTGCCGGCCTCGATCCGGTCGGAGACGATGCGATGCGACACGCCCTCGAGTCGATCGACGCCGATGATCCGGATCCGGCTCGTGCCGTGACCCTCGATGCGTGCGCCCATCGCGATCAGCATCTCGGCGAGGTCGCCGATCTCGGGCTCCTGCGCCGCGTTCTCGAGGATCGTCTCACCCTCGGCGAGCGTCGCCGCCATGAGCAGGTTCTCGGTGCCGGTGACGGTCACCATGTCGGTCGTGATGCGCGCACCCTGCAGTCGCGATGCGCGAGCGACGATGTAGCCGTGCTCGACGACAATCTCGGCGCCCATCGCCTGCAAGCCCTTGATGTGCTGGTCGACCGGCCGCGTGCCGATGGCGCAGCCGCCCGGCAGCGACACGCGCGCCTCGCCGAATCGCGCGACGAGCGGGCCGAGGACCAGGATCGATGCGCGCATCGTCTTGACCATCTCGTAAGACGCTTCCCGCGACGACACGTCGGCGGCGACGAGCGAGACCGTCGCCTCGCCGCCCTCGCCTTCGCTCGCGACGACGCCCATCGTGCGCAGCAGCTTCAGCATCGTCGCCACGTCCTGCAGGCGCGGCACGTTGTGCAACTGGACGCGCCCCGAGGTGAGCAGTGCCGCGCAGAGCTCGGGCAGGGCTGCGTTCTTGGCGCCGGAAATGGCGATCTCGCCTTCTAGCCGGCGACCGCCGCGGATGCGGAGTTTGTCCATGGTGTGGGGTGGCGACCGGAGTCGCGTCGGGCCCGTCAGGCCGCTGGGTTCTGGTACTCGGCGGGAGTGAGCGTCTTCATCGACAGCGCATGGATCTGCTCGCGCATCCGGTCGCCGAGGGCGCGGTAGACGCGCTGGTGTCGGGCGATGCGGGTCGTGCCCTCGAACTCGGCCGAGACGATGGTCGCGAAGAAATGGCGACCATCGCCCTCGACCTCGACGTGCTCGCAGGCGAGGTTGTCGACGATGAAGCGCTGGATGTCCTGGGGCGTGGGCTCGGCCATCGGCCGATTATCGCGCCGGTGTCAGCAGGGTGCCTGCGTCGCCTTCAAGGCAACGCCTCGCGCGCCGCGAGCGCGGCGTCGAGCCGGGCCCGAGCGTCGGCCGCCAGGGGCACAAGCGGCAGGGCGACGCGAGCCCAGGTCTCGTCGTCATAGCGCCGGGCGAGCGACGCCTTCACCGCGGCGATGAGGGGATGGCCGGCGACGATCGCACGCAGCTCGCCGGCCTTCTTCACCGCGGCGCGGCCGGCGTCGGTGCCCTGCCCCGACCACGCTGCCTGGGCGTGGCGGGCGGTGAGGTTGGTCGTTGCCGAAATGCAGCCGGCGAAGCCGTCGGCGCTTGCGTGGCCGAGCGCCGCTTCGGAGCTCGGGAAGACGTCGAAGTCGGCGACCGTGCGCGCCACGGCGCGCGCATAGGCGAGGTCGCCGGCGCTGTCCTTCAGGCCGACGACAGCCTGCGTATGCTTCGCCTTCAGCTCGGCCACGACCTCGACCGGCCACGGCACGCCGGTATTTTGCGGGATGTGATAGAGGTAGAGCGCGAGCCGCTCGTCGCCGACGCGCGCCACGACCTCGTCGACGTAGGCGACGAGGCCGGCCGGGGAAATGTCGGGGTAGTAGAACGGCGGCAGCACGAGCGCGCCGGCGAAGCCGAGCTCGCACGCGGCGCGGGTGAGCCGCACCGTGTCGTCGAGCGCGCAGACGCCGGTGCCGACCATGAAGCACGCCATCGGCAGGCCGGCGTCGACGATGCCGCGCATTACCGCCAGCCGCTGCTCGACGCTGAACGCCGTCGCCTCGCCGGTCGTGCCGAGCAGATTGATGCCGTCGCAGCATTCGCTCAGCAGCGTCCGGCAGTGCATCGCCAAGCGCTCGAGGTCGGGCGTGAAGTCGGACCTGAGCGGCGTGGCGACGGCGGCGATGACGCCGTGCAGGCGCGAGGAAGAGGTCATGGCGTGTGCCCTCGGTGCTGGATCAGTGCCGGATCTTGTAGCCGATCTTCAGCAGATGCAGGCAGATCGCGCAGACGACGACGAGACTGAGGCCGACGACGACGAGGCTGGTCCAGGGCGAGACGTCGCTGGTGCCGAAGAAGCCGCGGCGAAAGCCGTCGATCATGTAGAAGAACGGATTCAGGTGGCTCACCGCGTGCCACACCGGCGGCAGCGACGCGACCGAATAGAACACGCCGGAGAGGAACGTCATCGGCATGATGATGAAGTTCTGGAACGCGGCGATCTGGTCGAACTTCTCCGCCCACAGGCCCGCGATCAATCCGAGCGCGCCCATCAGGGCCGCGCCCGCAAGGGCAAAGAAAACGATCCAGAGCGGGTTGGCGACGTGCAGCGGCGCGAACCAGATCGTCACGAGCAGCACGCCGGCGCCGACGGCGACGCCGCGAACGACCGACGCGCCGACGTAAGCCAGGAACCAGGCCCAGTGCGAGAGCGGCGAGACGAGCAGGAAGACGAGGTTGCCGGTGATCTTGCTCTGGATCAGCGACGAGCTCGAGTTGGCGAACGCGTTCTGGAGCACGCTCATCATCACGAGGCCGGGGATCAGGAAGCTCGTGTAGCCGACCGAGCCGAACACCGTCACGCGCCCTTCGAGCACATGGCCGAAGATGAGCAGGTAGAGCACGGCCGTGAGCACCGGCGCGGCGACGGTCTGGAAGCTCACCTTCCAGAAGCGCAGCACCTCCTTGTAGAGCAGCGTGCGCGTGCCGGCGAGGATGCCGGTCTCGACGCGGGCGCGCGCCGCCGGGACGACTACGGCCGTCATGCCGCGACCCGCGGCGGCGTCTCGCCGCGCATGATCTCGATGAACACATCCTCGAGGTCGGCGCGGCCGATCTCGAGGTCTTCCGGGTCGCAGCCGGCGGCGTGCAGCACGGCGAGGATCGACTCGACCTCGCGCGCGTCGTGGGCCGCGATCTGGACGATGCGGCCAGTGACGCGAGCGTTCTTCTGGAGCACGGGCGGCAGCGGCTTGTCGAGCTTGAAGCGCAGCATCGTGCTCGCCGTGCCGGCGAGGAGCGCCGAGGTCCGGTCGAGCGCCACGACGCGGCCCTGCTTCAACATCGCGATCCGGCCGCAGAGCGCTTCCGCTTCCTCGAGGTAGTGGGTTGTCAGGAGCACCGTGTGGCCTTCCTTGTTGAGGCGGGCAACGAACTGCCAGAGCGTCTGCCTCAGCTCGACATCGACGCCGGCCGTCGGCTCGTCGAGGACGATCACCGGCGGCCGGTGCACGAGCGCCTGGGCAACGAGGACGCGCCGCTTCATGCCGCCTGAAAGCTGGCGCATGTTGGCGTCGCCCTTGTCGCTGAGGCCGAGGTTGGCGAGCAGCTCGTCGATCCAGTCGTCGTTGTGATGGACGCCGAAGTAGCCGCTCTGGATCCGCAGCGCCTCGCGCACGCTGAAGAACGGATCGAACACCAGCTCCTGCGGCACGACGCCGAGCACCCGACGCGCTGCCGCATAGTCGGCGGCGACGTCGTGGCCGAGCACGGCGACGCGGCCGCTCGTCGCCCGCGCCAGGCCGGCGAGGATGGAGATGAGGGTCGTCTTGCCGGCGCCGTTGGGCCCGAGCAGGCCGAAGAACTCGCCCTGCTCGATGTCGAAGCTCACGTCGTCGAGGGCGCGGACTTCGCCGCGCGGCGAGGCGTACGTCTTGTTGACGTTGACGAAGGACACGGCCGGCATGGAGGCGGCGATTGTAGGGAGCCAACCGATGGAAGCCGCGCAGTGCGGGTGCTAGATTGGTCTCGAGCAGACTGACCATGGCCACCCAGACCAAGAGACCACGCCGCACGGCCGAGCGCATCCTCGACACCACGCTCGAGCTCTTCAACCGCTTCGGCGAGCCCAACGTCTCCACCACCCTGATCTCGGCCGAGCTCGGCATCAGCCCGGGCAACCTCTACTACCACTACCCGGCCAAGGAAGAGCTGATCACGAAGCTCTATGACCGCTACGACGCCGCCCTCACCGAGCTGCTCCAGGCCGCCGACGACGTCGGCGACGTCGAGGACGCGTGGTTCTTCTTCCATACGCTGTTCGAACTGATCTGGGCCTATCGCTTCCTCTACCGCGACCTCAACGACCTGCTCTCGAACAACAGGAAGCTCGAGCTCCACTTCAGGTTCGTCCTCGAGCGAAAGGCGCGCGCCGTGCAGGCCGTGCTCGACGGCATCGCCGCCGGCAGCGGCCTCACGATCGAGGCGCGCGACGCCCGGCCGGTGGCGACGGCGATGGTCGTCGTCGCAACCTACTGGCTCAGCTTCGAGTACGTGCGCGATCCGCGCCACGCGCTCGAGCCCGAGAGCGCCGGTCCGGCCCTGCTGCGCGGCGCCTATCACGTGCTCTGCCTGCTACTGCCCTATCTCGACCCGGTGCAGCGTGAGCACCTGCATTCGCTTGCCACGCCCTACCAACCGACGCCCACGGGAGACTGATCTTGGCCAAATGGAACGACTTTCCCCACGATGCCGAGGCCTATCGCTTCGACGCCGCGATGCTGAAGAAGAAGTGGGCGCGCCTGCACGCCGGCGACGCCGAGCCGTGGCCCTTGGACGACAAGGTGCGGGCCGCCTGGCAGCTGTTCCATGCCGGCGACTTCCAGAAAGCGACCGAGGCGGGACTGAAGGCGCACGCCGCCGGCGCGAGCGGAGCAATGACCGTCGCCAACAAGTCGCAGGCGATCTACGCGACCTACCTCGAGGGGAGCGAGAAGACCAAGCTCGCGCTCCTGTCCGAGGTCGCCGAGCGCGCCGAGAAGCAGGCCCAGCACGATCCGAAGGCAGCCAACGCCTGGTACTGCATGGCCTACGCCCTCGGCCGCTACAGCCAGAGCATCAGCATCGCCAAGGCGCTCGCGCAGGGACTGGGCTCGAAGGTCAAGAACGCGCTCGAGACGACGATCAAGCTGCAGCCGTTGCACGCCGACGCGCACATCGCCCTCGGCTCCTTCAACGCCGAGGTGATCGACAAGGTCGGCTCGCTCCTCGGCCGCACCCAGGGTGCGAGCAAGGACGCGGGCCTGGCCCACTACAGGACGGCGCTGAAGCTGAGCCCGACGTCGGCGATCGCGATGATCGAATACGCCAACGGCCTGGTCATGCTCGAAGGCGACAAGCGCATGGCCGAGGCGACTAAGCTCTACGAGAGCGCCGCCGCGTGCGAGCCGATGGACGCGACCGAGCGGCTCGACGTCGAGATGGCGAAGTCCGAGCTCGAAGACTGAGAAGCTGAGACGAGGTCGCGAGATGACACCCAGGATCTCGACACTGCTCGTCGTCCTCGCTCTCGGGGGCTGCGCGAGCGAGCCCCCTGTGCCCTCGGCCCAGGCGCCCGCCGCTGCTGCAACGCCGGCAGAGCAGCGAACCGGTGCGGCGTCGACGCTGGCGGTCGAGCGGCAATGGCTCGGGTCGTGGTTCAAGGGCACGCCGGTCGTCATCGCGCAGCTCCAGAACGGCGCCGTGGTCGTCGAAGTTCCACGCGAGTTCTGTTTCGAGCCAGGCCAGGACGCCGTCAAGCCAGCGCTGGCCGCGGTACTCGACAAGGTCGCGCAATCGATGCGCCGCACCGCGATCGCCGAGCTTCACCAGATCGCGGCACCCGGTGACGCCGGCGGCGGCGCGACACTGGGCTTGCGGCGAGCGGCGCGCGTCTACGACTACCTGCGTTCGCGCGGCGTGTCCGAGGCCCGACTGGCCAAGCCATCGGCGACGAGCGGTACGGCGGTGCAGTTGCGCATCGAAGCGGCGACGCCCGCCTGAACGACGAACCGCTCGTTGTCAGCGGACTTCCGCCCAAGGCAGCATCATCGTCAGCCACAGCAGCTTGTCGAACTCCGGCTCGAAGCGATCGACGATCGCCTGCGGCGCCGGGCACAGGGCTTCGTCGGTGATGAGCCCGAACTGCACGCCGCCGCCGTACGACAGGATGCTCACGCCGACGCCGATCTCGCCCGACGCCGGCACCCAGAACATCGTCTGACGCAAGGTCGAGCCGCAGAAGGTGAGCGGCACGGGCGGGCCGGGCACGTTGGTCATCACCGCCGTCGCCTTCTTCGCGAACAGGCCGAGCAGCGCGTCCTGCACGCTCTGCACCATCTGGCCGGCGACCGCGAGCACGGCGAAGGCGAGCATCGGCTGGTAGCTCGACTTGAGCTCGCTCATGCGCACGCGCACGGCGGCGACGCGCTCGACCGGGTTGGCGATGCCGATCGGCAGCACCAGCGGCGCGAGGCCGAAGCGGTTGCCGAGCTGCCAGGCGTCTTCGAGTGGGCGCAGGTTCACCGGCACCATGGCGCGGATCTCCTTGCCCGACGGGTCGTCGCCCTCGTCGCGCAGCCACGCGCCGATGGCCCCGGCAACGCAAGCGAGCAGCACGTCGTTGATCGAGCAGCCGAGCGCGTGGCCGATCGCCTTGACCTCGGCGAGCGCAATCGGCTCGCCCCAGGCGACGCGCTTGACGCCGCTCGGCCGGCCTTTGAGCAACGTCGGCGAGTCGTCGGCCATCAAGGCGAACGCGGCGACGTCGCGCATCACCTTGACGCCGAGCTTCACGCCCGCGAGCGCGCCGACGATCCCTTGTTGCGGATCGGCGAGGATCTCCAGCGATCGGTCGAGCGACGCGCCGGCGAGACCAGCGGCGCGCGACGACAGGCCGTCGAGCGCCTTCAGCGCCGCGCCGGCGAGACCATCGCCGCCGTCGATGTCGCCGCCGCTTCGCTTCTTCGCGCGCCGCGGCGGATCGCTGCCGCCATCGGTGATCGTCATCATCACGGAGATGAGGGCGATGCCGTCGCCGATGCAATGGTGGACGCGGGCGATCAGCGCGCTGCCGCCCTCGTAGCCGTCGATCAGGTGGAACTGCCAGAGCGGCCGCGCCGGATCGAGCGGCTGCGAGGCGAGGACGCCGACGCGCTCCTGCAGCGCGGCGCGCTCGCTCTGGCCGCGCCCGCGCTTCAGCTTCTCGCGGACGACGTGGCGATGGATGTCGAAGTCGTCGTCGCCGACCCAAGTCGCGCCGCTCGCGTCGCGCACGGCGATCTCCCGGAAACGCTCGTAGCGCAGGAGCTTGTCCTCGACGCGGTGGCACAGCGTCTCGTAGGCGATGCCCGGGCGCAGCAGCCAGACGCCGACGATCATCATCAGGTTGACGTCGTTGTCCATCCTGAGCCACGCGGTGTCGACGCGCGACATGCGTTCGCGAGAGGGGGAGGACGTCGTCATGGAGATAGGACCGCGGGTGCCGGGATGCGGCTGACGATGCTGGCTAAGATCGGCGCCGTCAATCGCGACTTGTCATCACTTGAACCCGAAGGAGACATGCCATGGCCGACCTCAAGGTGCAGTTCGAAAACGCCGTCGTCGATTCGAAGAGCCTGCCGGAAAAGCCCGACAACATGACGCTGCTAAAGATGTATGCGCTTTACAAGCAGGCCTCGAGCGGCGACGCCGACGGCAAGCGGCCGGGCTTCGGCGACATGGTCGGGCGCGCGAAATGGGACGCGTGGAACGGCCTGGCCGGCATGCCGAACGACACGGCGATGCAGGAGTACATCGACCTGGTCGAGTCGCTGAAGTGAAGGATCTCCAAGGGTCATCCTGAAACACGCAAAGGATCTCGACGCGAGAGCCGAGATCCTTTGCTGCGCTCAGGATGACAATTTGTTCTTTTTCGCCGCCGGCTTCGCTTTCACGTCGGCCTTCTTCCCTGCGCTGCGCGCCAGCAGCTCGTCGAGGTTGGCCTCGATCTCCGTCTCGATCCGACGGCGGAACACGCCGACCAGCAGGCCGAGGCGCGCCGTCAGCTCGAAGGCATCGGCCGTGACGACGAGCTTGCCGTCGACGCCCGAGCGCGTGAACTCGACGACGTCGCCGTCGTCGCCTTCGATCACCGTGCACTCCATGCCGAAGTTCTCTTCGGCCTGCTCGGCCCACCGCCATGCAGTCTTCCTCGCCTCCGCGAGCCCGAGGCGGTGGGCGCGATGGATGTGGATATCGGCCATGGTGTGTCTTCCGTCGATGGGTCGGTCTGTTTGGCAAATACCTTGCCGCGGACGACGATATCAGCGCTCCAGCGCCGCGCGCCGATCGGCCGGCGGCAGCGCCGCGATGCGCCTGACCTCGGCGTAGAAGCGCGGGAAGTCGCGCCCTTCGCGCTCGAACCGCCGCTCGAAGCCGGGCACGAGCGCGGTGTAGCTTGCGAGCACGCCGAAGGCGGCGTTGTTGGCGCGCGCGAACCATTCGTCGTAGCCGGTGTAGCCGGCCCAACGCGTCGCCTTCATCGTCGCGTAGTCGGCGCGCAGGCGCTCGAGCAGCGCGGCCTTGCCGGTGCGCTTGTCGGCATCGCTGGCGCTGCTCGCGTAGAGCGCGGCGAAACGGGCGCGATAGGCGTCGGTGAGCTCGCGGAAGTCGGCGCGCCGCCCTTCGCCGCGCGTCGCCTGCGCCCGCGCTTCGGGCCCGGCGCGCTCCGCGAGCCAACGCTCGACGCCGATCTTCTCGACCGCGCTCGCGAACGATTCGTTGAAGAGCGTGTCGCCGGGCGCGAAGGCGATCTGGTGCGCGAGCTCGTGGAAGACGAGCCGCGCGAGCTCGCCCTCCGGATAGTCGATGAAGGTGTTGAGGAGCGGGTCGGCGAGCCAGCCGCCGGTCGGCAATCGGCCGAGCGTCGAGTACGCGGGCACGGGATAGACGGCGACATCGAGTCCTTGCGCGCGCAACTCGTCGGCTAGCGAGCGTGCGAGGGCCTCGTCGTAGTAGCCGCGATAGCCGACGCAGCCGACGACCGCGAAGCACCAGGTCTTCGGCTCGAGCGACAGCTCTGGCGCGGCAACGACGTTCCAGATCGCGGTCGTCCGGCCGAGGTCAGCGTAGCGACGATAGCTCGCGTTGTCGGGCTCGCCGAGCGCGCTGACTGCGAAGTCGCGGATCTCCTGCGAGAGCGCTAACCTTTGCTTCAGCGCCGGGCTTGTCGCCGGATCGGCGAGCCACTGCGGCACCGGCTTGGCGGCCTCGACCAGGTTGAGGTGGCCGGTGATGGACTGCGCGTAGTAGCCGATGGTGCTGCAGCCCGAGGTGAGGCAGGCGGTCGTGCCGGCGAGCAGCGACACGACGGCGGCGCCGCCCAGGCCCCAGAGCGCCATGCGTGCGCCGCCGCTCACGCCCGCGCGGGCGCGGCGTCGGCTTCGACCTCGACGAGGCAGTCGTAGAAGCTCGGCGCGCGGCCGATGTCGGTGAGGCGCTGGTGCGTAAGCTCGTTGCCGTTCTTGCCATCGGCGGCGAGCTTTCGCCACCACACGCCCAGGCCGTTGACGACGCCGGCGCGGGAGCGGCTGCCGACGACGGCCTTGCAGACGATGCTGCCGCGCTCGTTGAAGATGCGCACACGCTGGCCCGAAACGATCGCGCGCTCGGCCGCGTCGGCGACCGAGATCTCGAGCACCGGCTCTCCTTCGATCGCGCGCAGGCTCGTCACGTTGACGAAGCTCGAGTTGAGGAAGTTGCGTGCCGGTGGCGTGATCATCGCCAGCGGATAGCGCGCCGCGAGCTCGGGCGTCGTCGCCCTCGACTCGTAGTTGGCGACGTGATCGGGCACTCCAAGCCCGGGCGCGTCGATGCGGACCTTGCCGTCGGCCGTCGGAAAGCCGCCGTCGGCGAACGGCGCCTCGGCGACGATGAGCTTGACCCAGCCTTTTTCGCGCAGCTCGTCGAAGTCGACGCCGCCCTCGCTCGCCGGGCGGAACGCGGCACGCGCCAGCGTCTCATCGTCGTCGGCGAAGCAGGCATCGTCGAAGCCCATCTTCGCCGCGAGCTCGCGAAAGATCTGCGTGTTGGGCTTGACCTCGCCGACCGGCGCGACCGCCGGCTCGTTGATCAGCGCATACGTGTGGCCGTAGCTCGTGTGCACGTCGAGGTGCTCGAGCTGCGTCGTCGCCGGCAGCACATAGTCGGCGTGGTCGGCGGTGTCGGTGAGGAAGTGCTCGAGGACGACGGTGAAAAGGTCTTCACGCGCGAAGCCGCGCGCCACCTTCGTCGAGTCGGGCGCGACCGCGACCGGGTTGCTGTTGTAGACGACGAGCGCCTCGATCCGTGGCCCGAAGCGCGTGCCGTCCGTCAGCGTCTCGCCGCCCTCGCGCAGGAGATCGTCACCGATCGTGCTCATGTTGATCGTGCGCGGTCGCCGTCCGCCGAGCAGGTCCTCTCGCGCCAGCGCGGCGTCGTTGCGCGCATGGCGAAACCAGCCCGAGGCCGACAGCAGCAGCCCACCGGCAGGGTGGCGCCAGGCGCCGACGAGGCACGGCAGGATCGCGATCAGCCGCGTCGCGTTGCCGCCGCCGCGCACGCGCTGCATGCCGTAGTTGAGGCGGATCGCGGCCGGTTTCATCGTCGCGTAGTCGCGCGCCAGCGCGCGCACCCGCTCGGCGTCGATGCCACAGGTCGCGGCGACGCGCTCCGACGGCCACGCGAGAGCCTTGTCTCGCAGCGCCGGCCAGTCAGAGACGTGACGATCGATGTAGTCGTGATCGAGCCACCCATTCGCGATCAGCTCGTGCATCAGCCCGAGCGCGAGCGCGCCATCGGTGCCCGGCAGGAGAGCGATGTGCTCGTGGCACTTGTCGGCCGTGTCGGTGCGGCGCGGGTCGATGCAGACGAGCTTTGCGCCTGCGCGCTTGGCCCGCTGCGCGTAGGTCCAGAAGTGCAGGTTCGAGGTGATCGAGTTGCTGCCCCAGATGACGATGAGCTTGCTCTCGGCGTAGCACTCGACGTGCATCCCGACCTTGGCGCCGTAGGTCGCGGCGAGCGCCTCGCCGCCCGCCGACGAGCAAATCGTGCGATCGAGGCGCGACGCGCCGAGGCGGTTGAAGAAGCGCGCCGCCATGCTCTCGCCCTGCACCATGCCCATCGTGCCAGCGTAGCTGTAGGGCACGACCCTCTCGGCGTTGGCAAGGTCGGGGCCGGCGATGCGCTTCAGACGCGCGGCGATGTCGTCGAGCGCTTCGTCCCAGCTCACGGGCGCGAACTGGCCGCTGCCCTTCGCGCCGACTCGCTTCAGGGGCCTGAGCACGCGCTCGGGGTGGTACGTGCGCTCGGGATAGCGCGCGACCTTGGTGCAGAGGGCGCCGTGGGTCGGCGGATGGTCGGGGTTGCCGTGCACCTGGATCGCCCGTCCCCCCTCGACAGTGACGAGCATCGCGCAGGTATCGGGACAGTCGTGCGGACAGGCGGCGCGGACCAGCGTCGGGCTCATTCCGAAACTATGGCACAGCGCCTGCAAGGGGCGGATCACGACGGGTAAACTGGGTTTTCAGCGGAGTTCACGCCATGCAAGTTATCGAATCGATCCTCGCCGATGTGGCCCAGATCGCGGCCATCCGGCGCGACATCCACGCCCATCCCGAGCTCTGCTTTCAGGAGCAGCGCACTTCCGATCTGATCGCCAAACAGCTCAACGACTGGGGCATCCCGATCCACCGCGGCATGGGCACGACCGGCATCGTCGCGATTCTAAAGAACGGCAACAGCTCCCGCGCCGTGGGCCTGCGCGCCGACATCGACGCGCTGCCGATCACCGAGAAGAACGCCTTCGCGCACAGAAGCCTCTCCACCGGCAAGATGCACGCCTGCGGCCACGACGGACACACCGCCATGCTGCTCGCCGCAGCCAAGCACCTCTCGAAGCATCGCAACTTCGACGGCACGGTCTATCTCGTCTTCCAGCCGGCCGAAGAAGGCGGCGGCGGCGCGCGCGAGATGATCAAGGACGGCCTCTTCGAGAAGTTCCCGATGGAAGCGATCTTCGGCGCCCACAACTGGCCCGGCATGAAGGCCGGCCAGTTCGCACTGAAGAGCGGCCCGGCGTTCGCGTCGAGCAACGAGTTCAGGATCACCGTTCGTGGCAAGGGCTCGCACGCGGCGATGCCGCACAACGGCATCGATCCGGTGCCGGTTGCGTGCCAGATGGTGGGCGCCTTGCAGACCATCATCAGCCGCAACAAGCGGCCGATCGACGCCGGCGTGATCTCGGTAACCATGATCCACACCGGCGAGGCGACCAACGTCGTGCCCGACAGCTGCGAGATGCAGGGCACGGTGCGCACCTTCACGCTCGAGGTGCTCGACCTGATCGAGAAGCGCATGAAGGAGGTCGCCGAGCACACCTGCGCGGCGTTCGGCGCCGAGTGCGATTTCGAGTTCAAGCGCAACTACCCGCCGACGATCAACCACCCCGACGAGACCGCGTTCGCGCGCCGGGTGATGACCGAGATGGTCGGCGCCGACAACGTGCACGAGTTCGAGCCGACGATGGGCGCCGAGGACTTCAGCTACTTCCTGCAAGAGAAACCCGGCTGCTACTTCCTGATCGGCAACGGCGACGGCGAACACCGCGAGGGCGGCCACGGCCTGGGCCCGTGCATGCTGCACAACCCGAGCTACGACTTCAACGACGAGCTGATCCCGCTCGGCGGCTCGCTCTGGGTGCGGATGGCCGAAGCTTGGCTGGCCGCGCCGCAGCGATGACCGGCGCTGCGCGATTCTTCGCGCAAAGTTATTCGCAGGCGCGCGACAAGTTTTTTGCGGCGGCACGCGGCCGGGGGCTCGGGGTCGAGACTCACGTCCATCCGCTCGTCGGCCGCGACGGCGAGATGCTCGCGATGGACGTCGCCCGCGACGGCCCGGTCGACGCCAAGGCGCTCCTCGTCGTCAGCAGCGCCTGCCACGGCGTCGAGGGCTTCTGCGGCTCGGGCGTGCAAGGCGCGCTGCTCGACGACCCGGCGTGGCACGGCGCGATCAGCGAGGCCGGCATCGCAGTGCTCTACGTCCATGCGCTCAATCCGCACGGCTTTTCCTGGTGGCGCCGGACGACGCACGAGAACGTCGACCTGAACCGCAACTTCATCGATTTCGCCGTCGAGCCGCCGAGCAATACGGCGTACGACGATCTCGCCGCGCTGCTCGTGCCCGAGACCTGGCCCGCCGACGAGAGGACCGTCGCGGCACTGGCGAGCTTCGTCGCGGCCCGCGGCGAGCGTGCGCTGCAGCAGGCGGTGTCGGGTGGGCAATACAAGCATCCGCGCGGCCTCTTCTACGGCGGACAGGAGCCGACGTGGAGCCATCGCACCTTGCGCCAGGTCCTGCGCCAACACGGCACGCGTTGCGCCCGGCTTGCTTGGATCGATCTGCACACCGGACTCGGCCCGAGCGGTCACGGCGAGCGCATCTTCGCCGGCCGCGACGACCCCGAGGCCTATGCCTGCGCCCGCGCCTGGTGGGGTGACGTCACCTCGATCTACGACGGCTCGTCGACCTCGGCCGTGCTCACCGGCCTGATGTGGCTCGCCGCGTACGAGGAATGCGCGCAAGCCGAATACACCGGCATCGCCCTCGAATACGGCACCCAGCCGCAGCCCGAGGTGATCGGTGCCCTGCGCGCCGACCAGTGGCTCGAGAACCATCCTGAGGCCGACGACGCAACGCGGCGCGCGCTCAAGCAGCAGGTTCGCGACGCCTTCTACACCGACACCGACGCGTGGAAGGAACAGATCGTCGCCCAGGGCATCGACGCCGCGTACGGCACGGTCCGCGGGCTCGCCGGCGCCGGCTGACCCACGTGTCGATTGCGTCGGCCGGGCCTAGGATGACGAGGTCGCGGCGGCCTCGCCGCAAGCGGGCGGCGAGGCGCGTCATCCAGTCGGCGCGGCGCTCGCGCTCGCGGCCGGCTCCTCCGCGTTCGCGCTCGTCAGCCGGTCACGCGATCGGCCCGCACCAGCAAGGACTGCCGAACCTTGAGGCCGAGCGCTTCGGCGGTCTTCAGGTTGACGATCGTTTCGATGTCGGCCGCTCTATCGGCAGGTCGGTGGGCCTGGTGCCGCGCAGGACACCATCGGCGTAGCAGGAACGTCATCGTGAGGTCGGTGCCTTCGGCGAAGCCCCGCTCGACCAGCGCGGCGCGAAAGGCCTGCACGTGGGGCAAGAGGCGCCAGCGGCGCATCGCTACGACCGCACGCGGCCCAAGAGGCCCGCTGTGTTGATCGCGACGCCGGCGAGCATCGCGTCGCGCTATGCCTGGAGGCCGCACTCGCGCGCGCGGTCGGCGAGAAAGCGCATCGTCGCGGTGTCGACGCGGTTCTTCGACAGGTCGGCGAAGACCTCGGGCGCCTTGAACGAGAGTGACGCGAAGCGCGACGGGTCGCGAGCGAAGGCCTCGCGCGGATCGAAGTCGCGGCCGTGCGCCTCGAAGTGGCCGAAGAGCGCGGCCCAGGCCGCGGTTCGGTCGCAGCGTTTAATCTACAGGCGATCGACGTAGCCGAAACTGCCGCCGCGCGCCTCCTCTGCCGCAGCACGCAGCCCGCCCATCGCTGCGCGCCAGAGCGAGGTCGCGAGGCTGACTCGGCGCACGCCCGCGGCTTCGAGCGTCGAGAGGTCCCACGACTTGCCCTTGATGCCGACCATGAAGTTCACCGGCTTCGACACCGCCGCGCAGACCGCGCGCACGGCGTCGAGATCAGGCAGCGCCGGCGCGAACAGGACGTCGGCGCCCGCGGCCTCGTAGGCTTTGAGGCGCGCGATCGTGTCGGCGAGGTCGGGGTGGCCGCGAAAGAAGTTCTCGGCGCGGGCGGTAATCGAGAAGCCCGCGAACGGCAGCGCGCGCGCCGCCTGCACCGCCGCTGCGACTCGTGCCGCGGCGACCTCGATCGGATAGAGCGGCGCTGTCTTGTCGCCACTGTGGT
>JAYVVB010000092.1:0-8022 GCA_043787455.1 Rhizobacter sp. | reverse complement strand
TCGAGCGCGCGGCGACCTTGCTGGATCGGGCCTACGGCAACAGCCGGATGACGGGCTCGGGCAGCGCGGTCTTCGCGCGGGCGGGTGACGGCGCGGCGCCGTCGGCAGCGATGCCGAGCGATTGGCCCGCGGGCTGGTCGGGCCGGATGTGCCGCTCGCTGGAGCGCCATCCGCTCGCCGCCTGGGTCGAGCGCTGAGGCGAGTGGTGGGCGCAAGCCCGGACGTTTGAAGCGAAGCGCGCGGCCTAGGCCGCGCTTGGTTCAGGTGCGCGGCGCGAGCCGCGCTCCGGTGTAGGGGAGTCGCCAAGCTGGTTAAGGCATCGGATTTTGATTCCGACATGCGAAGGTTCGAATCCTTCCTCCCCTGCCAACAACGCGCTGGATCGTCACCCTCGGAGTAGTCGTGCTCTTCAATACCGTTCTCTTCACAGGCAATGCGAATCCAGCGCTCGCGCAGGACATCGCCACGCACCTGTCGATCGGTCTCGGCAAGGCCAAGGTCGGGCGCTTCTCCGACGGTGAGGTCGACGTCGAGATCGAGCAGAACGTGCGCGCACGCGACATCTTCGTCGTCCAGCCGACGTGCTCGCCGACGAACGAGAACCTGATGGAGCTCTGCATCATCGTCGACGCGCTGAAGCGTGCGTCGGCACGCCGGGTGACCGCGGTGATCCCGTACTTCGGCTACGCCCGCCAGGACCGGCGCCCGCGCTCGACGCGCGTGCCGATCTCGGCCAAGGTCGTCGCCAACATGCTCGAGGCCGTCGGGGTCGAGCGGCTGCTGACGATGGACCTGCACGCCGACCAGATCCAGGGCTTCTTCAATATCCCGGTCGACAACATCTACGCCTCGCCGGTGCTGCTCTCGGACCTGCAATCGAAACGCTACGACGACCTCGTCGTCGTCTCGCCCGACGTCGGCGGCGTGGTGCGCGCGCGGGCCCTGGCCAAGCAGGCCGGCTGCGACCTGGCGATCATCGACAAGCGCCGGCCGAAGGCCAACGTCTCGGAAGTGATGCACGTCATCGGCGAGATCGATGGCCGCAACTGCGTGATCATGGACGACATGATCGACACCGCCGGCACGCTCGTGAAGGCGGCCGATGTGCTCAAGGAGCGCGGCGCCAAGAAGGTCTATGCGTACTGCACGCACGCCGTGTTCTCCGGTCCGGCGATCGCGCGCATCCAGGCCTCCGCGCTCGACGAGGTGGTGATCACCGACACGATTCCGCTCAGCGCCGACGGCAAGGTCTGCAGCAAAGTACGTCAGCTCTCGGTCGCGTTTCTCTTCGCGGAGACGATCCGGCGCATCTCGGATGGCGAGTCGGTGACGTCGCTCTTCGCCGAGCAGAACTCGAACTTTTAGACAGCGAATTCCTAGACTGCAAGTTCTTAAACCGAAGAGCCTGGTCGCGGGCCTTCATCTTTGGAGTGTTCATGAAATTTACCGCTTACGAGCGCACTGTGCAGGGGACCGGAGCGAGCCGCCGCCTGCGCAACGCGCAAAAGGTCCCCGGGATCGTCTATGGAGCCGGCACGCCGGCCATGATCGAGCTCGATCACAACGCTCTCTTCTTTGCCTTGAAGAAGGAAGCGTTCCACTCTTCGCTGCTCGAGATGGATCTCGCCGGCAAGACCGAGCAGGTCCTGCTGCGCGACTACCAGATGCATCCGTTCCGGCCGATCGTGATGCACATCGACTTCCAGCGCGTCGATGCCACCACCAAGGTCACGAAGAAGGTGCCGCTGCACTACGTCAACGAGGAAAACTCGCCCGCCGTGAAGACCGACGGTTGCGTCGTCAACCACGTTGTCAATGAGCTCAGCATCCAGTGCCTGGCCTCGCAGCTGCCGGAATTCATCTCGGTCGATCTCGGTGAGCTCACCAAGGGCCAGTCGCTGCACGTGAGCGACATCAAGCTGCCCGCCGGCACCAAGGTCGTCACCCACGGCAAGCCTAATCCGGTGATCGTCTCGGCCAACGTCCAGGCGGCCGAGGTCGAGGAAGTCGCGCCGGTCGCGGTCGTCGCGGCGGCCGTGCCTGCGCCCACCAAGGCCAAGAAGACCGAGAAGCAGAACAAGAAGTGATGCCCCTCTCCGAGGGATTCGAAGCCCCGCCTCGGCGGGGCTTTTTTCTGGGCTGAGCCTTCGATAATGACCGCACGATGATTCGATTGATCGCTGGTCTCGGCAACCCCGGCCCCGAATACGCGGCGACTCGCCACAACGCCGGCTTCTGGTTCGTCGACGACGTCGCCGACCGGCTGAAGGTGCAACTGGCTCCGGAGCGCAGCTACTTCGGCCGGGCCGGACGCGCCAACGTCGGCGGCCGGCCGCTTTGGCTGCTCGAGCCGACGACGTTCATGAACCTCTCCGGGAAGTCGGTCGCAGCACTCGCCCGATTCTTCAAGATCGAGCCGGGCGAGATCCTCGTCGCCCACGACGAGCTCGATCTCCTGCCCGGCCAGGTGAAGCTCAAGCTCGGCGGCTCGCACGCCGGTCACAACGGCCTGAAGGACATCCACGCCCAGCTCGGCAGCCCCGACTACTGGCGCTTGCGCATCGGCATCGGCCATCCCGGTGTCAAGGCCCAGGTCATCGACTACGTGCTGAAGAAGCCGATCGCCGATCAGCGAGTCGAGATCCAGAAGTCGATCGAGCAGGCGCTCTCCGGACTCGACCTGCTCCTCGACGGCGACATGGACCGGGCGACGATGAAGATCAACGCGCGGCCACCCAAGCCGAAGCCGGAGCGGCCGAAGGCAGCGACGCCGGAGGCCGGCTCGCCATGAGCGCGCTGATTCACTGGGCGCTCGTCGCGACGCTGGTGCTGGCGAGCGGCGCGGCAACGTCTCAGACCATCTACCGCTGCGGCCACACCTACTCGCGCGTCCCGTGCCCCAGCGCGAAGGCGATCGAGGTCGAAGGCCGTCCGACCGCGGCGCAGCGCGCCGAGGCGCACCAGGTGGCGCTGAGTGAGAAGCGTCTTGCCGCCGAGATGGTGCGCGACCGTCGCCTCGCCGAGGCGGCTCAGCAGCCCGCGCTGGCGACCTCGCTGGGCCCGGCCAAGGTGATCGCTCCACCACCGGCGAAGGCATCGATCAAGAAGGGCAAGAAGAAGCGCAAGGCCGCACAGCCGGACGACGGCCGCGACTTCGTTGCCACCGTGCCGCGGGTCAGGAAGACGCCGAGCTAGCGGCGGTCGACGTCTCCGCCTCGGCCTGCAGCCGGCGGTACTTGGCCCAGAGCGTCTCGTTCGACTCGACGTTCGCCGGATCGAGCGGGATGCACGCCACCGGGCACACCTGCACGCACTGCGGCTCGTCGAAGTGGCCGACGCATTCGGTGCACTTCTTCGGATCGATCACGTAGATGGTCTCGCCCATCGAGATCGCCGCGTTCGGGCACTCGGGCTCGCAGACGTCGCAGTTGATGCATTCGTCGGTGATGACGAGGGACATGGGGTTGGCAGGTCCTAAGGCTCGGAGCGCTTGACCCGCTGGTGCAGCCGGTCGAGCACCAAGGGTGACACGAACTTGGAAACATCACCACCGAGATTGGCAATCTCGCGCACGAACGTTCCGGACACGAACTGGTACTGGTCGCTCGGCGTCAGGAACACGGTCTCGACATCGGGCATAAGCTGGCGGTTCATGCCGGCCATCTGGAACTCGTACTCGAAGTCGCTCACCGCGCGCAGGCCGCGGACGACGACCTTGCCACCCTGCTCGACGACGAAGTCGCGCAAGAGGCCGCGAAACGCCATCACCTCGACGTTCGGGTACTTGGCGGCGAGCTTGCTCGCAATCTCGAGGCGCTCGGCGATCGAGAACATCGTCAGCTTGTGATGTCCGGCCGCGACGGCGATGAGCAGGCGCTCGAACAGCCGGCTCGCGCGCCGCATCAGGTCTTCGTGGCCGAGCGTCATCGGGTCGAAAGTGCCCGGGTACACGGCGGTCAGTCGGGTCACGGACGTCATGTCGCTCTCCATGCGCCGGGGTCACGACCGGCGATTCCGGCCGGTGCTCGACCCTCGATGCGGCGCAGTGTAGCCGCGCGCCTTCAGGCGGGCGCGAGCTTGCGCAGGAGCTGGGCGTGGACCGCTCCGGCGCGCGACGCACGCCACGGTTCGAGCCCCAGGTCGGCGAGTTCGCCCGGAACGAGCAGCGCCGGCGCCTCGGCGTAGATCAGACCCCGGGGAGTCACGATCCGGGCGGCGCCGATCAGCGCCGGGCGCAGCAGTGGCGAATCGAATGGCGGATCGAGGAAGACGAGGTCGAAGGCGTCGGCCGACGCCCGCGCCATCCAGGGCAGTGCGTCGGCGCGCTCGACCCGCACCGCATCGGCATGCAGGCGGGCGCGAGTGGCCGACAAGCTGGCGACCAGCGCCGGGTCGCGCTCGAGCAGCACGACCTCGGCGGCGCCGCGCGAAGCCGCTTCGAAGCCGAGCGCGCCCGAGCCGGCGAAGGCGTCGACGCAGCGCCAGCCGTCGAGCGTCTGTCCCAGCCAGTTGAAGAGCGTCTCGCGGACGCGGTCCGGCGTCGGCCGGAGGCCGGGCCGGTCGGCGACCGGCAGCTTCGTCCGCTTCCACTGGCCGCCGACGATCCGCACCTCGCGCGGCAGCTCGCGCTGGACGCGCCCGGGCTTGGCCATCACAGGCGCACCGGGATGCCGTCGCGAGCGAGCATCGCCTTCGCGTCGCGCACCGAGAACTCGCCGTAGTGGAAGATGCTCGCGGCCAGGACCGCGTCGGCGCCGCCGATGCGAATGCCCTCCGAGAGATGCTCGAGCGCGCCGACACCGCCCGACGCGATCACCGGCACGTCGACGGCGTCGGCGACCGCCCGCGTCAGCGCGAGATCGAAGCCCGTGCGCGTGCCGTCGCGGTCCATGCTGGTGAGCAGGATCTCGCCGGCGCCGAGCTCGGCCGTGCGCCGTGCCCAGGAGACCGCGTCGAGGCCGGTGTTGCGCCGGCCGCCGTGGCTGTAGACGTCCCAGCCCGGATCGGCGCCGTCGCGCCGCTTGGCGTCGATCGCGACGACGATGCACTGCGCGCCGTACTTGTCCGACGCGGCCCGGATGATGTCGGGCGTCGCGACCGCGGCGGAGTTGAAGCTGACCTTGTCTGCGCCGGCGTTTAGCAACCGGCGCACGTCGGCGACGGTGCGCACGCCGCCGCCGACGGTGAGCGGAATGAAGACCTGCGATGCGACCGCTTCGATGATCGGCAGGATCAGGTCGCGGCCGTCGCTAGTCGCCGTGATGTCGAGGAAGGTGAGCTCGTCGGCGCCTTGTTCGTTATATCGCGCCGCGATCTCGACCGGATCGCCGGCGTCGCGCAGCTCGACGAAGTTCACGCCCTTGACGACGCGACCGGCGGTCACGTCGAGACAGGGAAAGATGCGTTTGGCGAGCATGGCGACGGAGTATGTCTTGCCGCCTCTTGTCATCCTGAGCGAGGCGAAGGATCTCTGCGGGCGACGGGATCCTTCGCTGCGCTCAGGATGACTCTTCAGGCGTTGGCGAGCCCATCGGCGAGCGCCTGCGCCGCGGCGAAGTCGATCTCGCCGCTGTAGATCGCGCGGCCGCAGATCACGCCCTCGATGCCCACCGCTTCAACGGCGCAGAGCCTCTCGATGTCGCCGAGCGTCGACAGGCCGCCCGATGCGAACACCGGGATCGTCAGCGCCTGGGCGAGCTTGACGGTCGCCTCGATGTTGATGCCGGAGAGCATGCCGTCGCGGCCGATGTCGGTGTAGATGATGCCTTCGACGCCGTAGTCCTCAAACTTCTTCGCCAGGTCGGCGACCTCGTGGCCGGTGAGTTTGCTCCAGCCGTCGGTCGCGACCTTGCCCTCCTTGGCGTCGAGGCCGACGATGATGTGGCCGCCGAAGGCGCTGCAGGCGTCGCGCATGAAGCCCGGGTTCTTCACCGCGGCCGTGCCGATGATGATGTAGCTCAGGCCGTCGTCGAGGTAGCGCTCGATGGTGTCGAGATCGCGGATGCCGCCGCCGAGCTGCACCGGGATCTCGTCGCCGACCTCGGCGAGGATCGCCTTCACCGCAGCCTCGTTGACCGGCTTGCCGGCGAATGCGCCGTTCAGGTCGACGAGGTGGAGGCGCCGCGCGCCGGCATCGACCCAGCGCCGCGCCATCGCCGCGGGGTTGTCGCTGAAAATCGTCGACTCGTTCATGTCGCCCTGCTTCAAGCGGACGCAATGACCGTCTTTCAGGTCGATCGCGGGGATCAGCAGCATGGCCGCATGACGAGGGTGAACGAACAGGAAACGAGCGGATCCACGCCGTCGCGGGATCCGATGTTCTGCGTCAGGGAGTCCAGTCGAGGAAGTTGCGGTACAGCGCCAGACCGAGTGCAGAGCTCTTTTCGGGATGGAACTGCGTCGCGAAAATGTTATCTCGCGCCAGCGCCGAGGTAAAGCGCCCGCCGTAGTCGGTGAGGCCTGCACTGTGGCGCTCATCCGACGGGTGTGCGTAGTAACTGTGAACGAAATAGAAGTAGCTGCCGTCGGGCACGCCCTGCCAGAGCGGGTGCGGCTGCGCCTGGAAGACCTCGTTCCAGCCCATCTGCGGCACCTTGAAGCGGCTGCCGTCGGGCTGCAGGCGCCCTTCGAGGCGAAAGCGCACGACCTCGCCGCCGATCAGGCCCAGGCCCGGTGTGGCGGCGCCGTTCCGACCCTCTTCGCTGCGATCGAGCAGCATCTGCATGCCGATGCACACGCCCAGCAGCGGCTTGGTCGCGGCGGCCTCGCGCACCGCGGCCTCGAGGCCCGATTCGCGCAGCTCGCGCATGCAGTCGAAGATCGCTCCTTGCCCGGGCAGCACGATCCGCTCGGCGCCAGCGACGACGTCCGGGTCGGCCGTGACGACGACGTCGAACCCGTCGCCCGATTTCGACGCCTCGCGCGCAGCGTGCAGCACCGCCTGCGCCACCGAGCGCAGGTTGCCCATGCCGTAGTCGACGACGGCGACGGTCCGCGTGCTCACGATGCTTCGCCGGCTCGGACTAGAGCGTCCCCTTGGTCGACGGCACGACGTTGCCGAGGCGCGGATCGACGCTCACCGCCGCGCGCAGCGCCCGCGCGAAGGCCTTGAACACCGTCTCGCACTGGTGATGCGCGTTCTCACCGCGCAGGTTGTCGATGTGCAGGGTGACGAGCGCGTGGTTGGCAAAGCCCTGGAAGAACTCGTGCGCGAGCTGGGCGTCGAAGCCGCCGATCATGCCGGCCTTGAACGGCACGTTCATGGTCAGGCTCGGCCGCCCGGAGAAGTCGATGACGACGCGCGACAGCGCCTCGTCGAGCGGCACGTAGGCGTGGCCGTAGCGCGTCAGGCCGCGCTTGTCGCCGACCGCCTGCGCAACGGCCATGCCGAGGGCGATGCCGACGTCCTCGACCGTGTGGTGGCCGTCGATGTGGAGGTCGCCCTGGGCGTCGATCTCGAGGTCGATCGTGCCGTGGCGCGCGATCTGGTCGAGCATGTGGTCGAAGAAGCCAATGCCGGTCGAGATCTTCGACGTGCCCTGGCCGTCGAGATCGACGCTGACGCCGATCTTCGTTTCCTTGGTGTCGCGCCGGACGCTGGCGCGACGCGGCGCCGACGACGTCGCGGCGAGGGTCGAAGGCAGGGGGGCGTTCATCTGGGGCTCGCGCGCAGGGCTTGGATCATGAGCGTATTTTCCTCCGGCGTGCCGACCGTGAGGCGAAGGCACCCGGCGAGAAGCGGATGCATCCCTTCGACGTTCTTGATCAGGACGCCGCGCTCCTTCATGCCGGCGAACACCGCGGCGGCGCCGGCGACGCGCACCAGGATCATGTTCGCTTCGCTCGGGAACGGCGTCACGCCGGGGATCGCGGCGAGCTCCTTCTGCAGGCGCGCGCGCTCGTCGCGCAGCACCGCCGCCTGGCGCGCGAACTCGTCGGCGTGGTCGAGGGCGAAGAGCGTCGCCTCGGCGTTGAGCGCGCCGATGTTGTAGGGCGGCCGGACCTTGTCGACCTCGTCGATCA
>JAYVVB010000091.1:0-3355 GCA_043787455.1 Rhizobacter sp. | reverse complement strand
GACGACGTCCATGCCTTCGATCACCTTGCCGAACACGGTGTAGCCGTTGCCGTCGCGCGATTGCGCCTGGTTCAGGAAGTCGTTGTCCTTCACGTTGATGAAGAACTGCGCGGTGGCGGAGTTCGGATCCTGGGTGCGGGCCATGGCGATGGTGCCGCGCTGGTTGGTGAGGCCGTTCTTGCTCTCGAGAGCGATCGGCGCGCGCGTCTCCTTCTCCTTCATGTCCGTGGTCATGCCGCCGCCCTGGATCATGAAGTTGGCGATGACGCGATGAAAGATGGTTCCGTCGTAGTGCCCGGCTTTCACGTACTGGACGAAGTTGGCGACCGACTTCGGCGACTTGGCCGCGTCGAGTTCGACGACGATGTCGCCGGCCGACGTCACGAACTTCACCTTCTGCGCGAACGCAGGCGTGCAGGCGATCGCGGCGAGAGTGAACAGAACGGCAGCAAGGCGAGAGAAACAAATCCGCATCGAGGCTCTCCGATATTGATGTTGGTGGCCGGTGTGTAGGTTAGCGCTTCCCCGACGACGCCGGACGCGCTGGTTCGGCGGGCTTCGGCATGGCCTCGCCGGGCGCGGCTACGATCTGCCGGACGAGAGAGAGCTTCTTCGGCAAGGTCGCGCTCGACGGTTCGAGGCGCAGCGCCTTGCCGTACGACTGAGCTGCGAGCATCACGTGCACGTCGCCGAGATTTTCCTGCGCCGGCGCATATCCCGGTTTCAGGCGAAGCGTCTCTTCGAGCTCGCTGCGCGAGCGCCCGTAGTCGCCGCTCGCCGCATACAGCGCCGCGAGGTTGTTGTGCGGCTCGGCGAGCTCCGGATAGTCCTGGACCAGCTGCTGGAGCAGAGTCTGAGCTTCGCCGGAGCGGCCGATGTCGGCGAGGATCACCGACTTCTGGAACCGCATCTGCGCGTCCTTCGGGCTGGTGGCAAGAACCTTGTCCGCGCGCGCCAGCGCGGCCTCGGTTTGACCGGCGTGATGGAGCCGGGTGACCTCGCCCAGCTCGTCGGCGACGGCTGCTTCGGCAGGGACGGCGAGGGCCGCGAAGAGCAGCAGCGCGGCGGCGAGGATCCGGGATGACATGGGTGAAAAAACGCCGCGCTCGGCATGATGTCGCGGCACGTCTTGGCGCGTTGGACGATGCGATGGACGCCGCTATACTGAATCGATTGTAGGGTACGCACACGTTGCCGGAAGCTCTTCGCTCCGCGCGGCGCGAGGTGCGAAGCAGGCCCCCGCTGCATGACACTTCGCATCCATAACACGCTGACGCGCGCGACCGAGGCTTTCGAGCCGATAGAGCCGGGCCACGTCCGGCTCTATGTCTGCGGCATCACCATCTACGACTTCTGCCACATGGGCCACGCGCGCTTCATGCTGGCCTTCGACGTCGCGCAGCGCTGGCTCAAGACCCTCGGATATCGCGTCACCTATGTCCGCAACATCACCGACGTCGACGACAAGATCATCCGTCGCGCCGGCGAGCGCGGCATGTCGATCCGCGCCCTCACCGACGAGATGATCGCCGCGCTTCAGGAAGATGCCGACGCCCTCGGCCTCGAGCGCCCGACAGCGCAGCCGCGTGCGACCGAATATGTGCCGCAGATGCTCGACATGATCGCGACGCTCGAGTCGAAGGGACTCGGCTATCGCGGCACGAACGGCGACGTCAACTTCGCCGTCCGCAAGTTCCCCGGCTACGGCAAGCTCTCGGGCAAGTCGATCGACCAGCTGCGTGCCGGCGAGCGCGTCGCCGTCCTAGACGGCAAGGACGATCCGCTCGACTTCGTGATGTGGAAGTCGGCCAAGGCCAGCGAGCCCGACGATGCCAAGTGGCCGAGCGGCTACGGCCCGGGCCGACCGGGCTGGCACATCGAGTGCTCGGCGATGTGCAAGGCACTGCTCGGCGAGCACTTTGACATCCACGGCGGCGGACAGGATCTGCAGTTCCCGCACCACGAGAACGAGATCGCGCAGAGCGAAGGCGCGAGCGGCGGTCCGTTCGCCAACGTCTGGATGCACAACGGCCTGCTCAACGTCGACAACGAGAAGATGTCGAAATCGCTCGGCAATTTCTTCACCATCCGCGACGTGCTGAAGCGCTACGACGGCGAAACCATCCGTTTCTCGATGATCCGAACGCACTACCGCAGCTCGGTCAACTTCAGCGACGCCGGCCTCGACGACGCGCGAAGCTCGCTCCGGCGCCTGTACACGGCGCTCGATGCGGTCGCTGTCGATGCGCTGGTGGCGATCGACTGGGCCGAGCCCCGCGCTGCGACCTTTCGCGAAGCGATGAACGACGACTTCAACACGCCGATCGCGGTGTCGGTGCTGTTCGACCTCGCTGCCGAAGTCAACCGCCATCGACGGGCCTCGGACGCGGCCTTGCTCAAGGGCCTGGCCGCGACGATCGGCATCCTGCAGCAGTCGCCGCGCGCCTTCCTGCAGGCCGGAACCGGCCTCGCCGAATCGCGCATCGAAGCGCTCATCTCGGAACGACGCGAGGCCAAGGCGCGGGGCGACTATCCTCGTTCGGATGCCATCCGCAACGAGCTCGCGAGCCAGGGTGTGGTCCTCAAGGACTCCGCGCAGGGCACGACCTGGGTGAAGGGCTGATGTCCAAAGGTGCAGAGGAGCCGATCGTGGCTGCGGACTTCTGGGACGATGCCTGCAAGCATCTCGCCAAGCGCGACCGCGTCATGAAAAAGCTCATCCCGCGCCTCGGCGATGGCCGGCTGGAGAGCCGGGGCGACGCGTTCACGACGCTGGCGCGTTCGATCGTGGGCCAGCAGATCTCGGTCAAGGCAGCGCAGGCCGTGTGGGATCGCTTTGTTGCCCTGAGCGCCGGACCGGTGCATCGGCTCGCACCTCGAGTCGTGCTCGCGCTTGAAGCGCCGCAGATCCGCGCCGCAGGGCTCTCGGCACGCAAGGTCGAATACCTGTGCGACCTCGCCCAGCACTTCGAGTCCGGCGCCGTGAGTCCGACGCGCTGGCATGCGATGGACGACGAGGCGATCATCGAGGAGCTCGTCGCCATCCGCGGCATCGGCCGCTGGACGGCGGAGATGTTCCTTATCTTCCATCTCCAGCGTCCGAACGTGCTGCCGCTCGACGACGTCGGCCTGATCAAGGGGATCAGCGTCAACTACTTCAGCGGTGAACCGGTCTCGCGGGCCGAGGCGCGCGAGGTCGGCGACGCGTGGGCGCCGTATCGCTCGGTGGCCACTTGGTACATTTGGCGCAGCCTCGATCCGCTACCCGTGAGCTACTGATGTCGAAGCGTCATTTTCTGGAATTCGAGCAGCCGGTCGCCGAGCTCGAAGCCAAGATCGAAGAGCTGCGCTACGT
>JAYVVB010000090.1:0-6543 GCA_043787455.1 Rhizobacter sp. | reverse complement strand
CGGTCCTCGAGCTGGGCGCGCCGGGCGCGGAACACGGCGATCTCGTGCGGGCCGAGGACGCGCTCGGCGAAGCGGTCGCCGCGCCGCGCGAGCACGGCGCGGATCCGACGCACGTCGCAGATGTCGGTGCCGATCCCGAAGATCATCGCGAAGAGGCCGAGGCGATGACGCTCAGATAGGCGCGAACCGTCTCGGCCAGGCCGAGCTCGAGCGCATCGGCGATGAGCGCGTGGCCGATCGAGACCTCCAGCACGCCGGGCACCGTGGCCAGGAACGGGCCAAGGTTGTCGCGGTTCAGGTCGTGTCCGGCGTTGATGCCGAGGCCGAGCCGCTGCGCCGCCTCGGCCGCTGCGGCGAAACCTTTCAAGACGCTGGACTGGGAAGATGTCCCGAACGCGCGCGCGTAGGGCTCGGTGTAGAGCTCGACGCGGTCAGCGCCGACGGCCTGCGCGCGCGCCATCGCCGCTGCGTCAGCGTCCATGAACAGGCTCACGCGCACGCCGAGGGCGCGCGCCTCGTCGATCAGCGGCGCGAGCCGCGCGGACTGCGTCGCCAGGTCCCAGCCATGGTCAGACGTGGCCTGCTCGGCGCTGTCGGGAACGAAGGTGCACTGCTGCGGCCGCAGCTCGCGCACGAAGGGCATGAGGTTGTGGAAGGGATTGCCTTCGATGTTGAACTCGGCAAGCGGCCAGTCCTTGAGCAGCGCGGCGAGGTCGTGAACGTCGTGAGCTCGGATGTGGCGCTCGTCGGGGCGCGGATGGACAGTGATGCCGCTCGCGCCGGCTTCGAGCGCGACGCGAGAGAGGGCGACGACGTTCGGGATCGTCAGGTCGCGCTGATTGCGCAGCAACGCGATCTTGTTGACGTTGACCGAGAGCGCGCACGTGCCGCGGCGATCGTCGCTGCCCATCGTGACCAGTGGGTTCATCGTTCTAGGGTCCCCAATGCCTGCGCTTCGATCATGAACTGGCGGGTTCGCAGCTGCGAAGTGCCGAGATGATAGTGAAGCTGGGCGCGCAGGAGCATCCGCAACTCGGCGAGCGCGCCGGCCGCGGCCTGCTGCAGCGCGCGGAGATCGTCGGCGGCGAGCGCGGCCTGCAAGGCGACGAGCGTCGCTCCGCTCGTCGTCGCTTCGCTCGTTGTCGTTTCTCGCTCGGCGTCGGCCTCGACGACACCGGCATCAGCGAGCACGAGGTAGCGCCGCTCGGCGACGACGGCGCGACGCGACGCGGTCTCGGTGCCGAGATCGGGCAGCAGGCCGATCTCCTTGAGCAGCACGATCTCGAAGGCGCGCAGCGCCGCCTGCGTCTGGGCTTCGCCCGCGCCGGAGAGCGCGGCGATCGTGACTGCGTAGGCGTCGAACAGCGCCGCATGAGGATCGTGGCGCGCGAGCAGCTTCATCAGCAGCTCGTTGAGATAGAAGCCGCTGAAGAGGGCCGCGCCCGTCAGCATCGGGTGGCCGCCCGCCCACTCGGCGGCGCGCAGCGTGTGCACTTCGCGCGTCTCGTCACCCGCGGGCTGGCGTCCGAGCGAGACGCTCAGGCGCTGGAACGGCAGCAGGACGCTGCGCAGCTGCGAGAACGGACGCTTCGCCCCTTTGGCGGCGACCGCGATCCGGCCCTGCTCGCGCGTGAAGAGATCGAGGATGACACTCGACTCGCTCCAGTCGTACCGATGCAGGACGTAAGCGGTGATCGACCTAAGGCCTGTTGACATATGAATCGTGCCCGCGTGAGTGCCTGCCAGGGGCGCAATCTAGGCGCGAAGCGCAGCCGGGTTTGGACCCGGCGACCATTTGCAACGACGGGTGCGCCCCTGGCAGGCACTCACCCTTCGGGCCGAGGCGGCCGAGGGCACGATTGATATGTCAACAGGCCCTATTCATACCCGTACGAGCGAAGGTGCGCTTCGTCGTCGGCCCAGCCGCTCCTGACCTTGACCCAGAGCTCGAGGAAGACGCGCGCATCGAGCAGGTGCTCGAGCTCCTGGCGCGACTCCGAGCCGATGCGCTTCAGCCGCTCGCCGCCAGCGCCGATGATCATGCCCTTATGGGCGTCGCGCTCGACCACGATCGTCGCGGCAATGCGGCGCAACCCGCCTTCCTCCTCGTACTTGTCGATGACCACGGTCGAGGTGTAGGGCAGCTCGTCGCCGGTGAGGCGAAACAGCTTCTCGCGCACGATCTCAGCGGCGAGGAAGCGGTCGCTGCGGTCGGTGAGCGCGTCTTCGCCGTAGAGCCAGGCCGCTTCAGGCAGATGGGGCTCGACGATCGCGAGCAGCCGGTCGGCATCGGCGGACTTGTGCGCCGACATCGGCACGAACTCGGCGAACGCGTGCTTCAGCTGCATCTGCTGCAGCCAGGGCGCCAGGTCCGATCGGCGCGCGACGGTATCGAGCTTGTTCGCGACCAAGAGCACCGGCTTGTCGCCCTTGAGCAGCGCGAGCACAGCCTCGTCGGCGGCGCCGAACCTGCCTGCCTCGACGACCAGGAGGACGACGTCGACGTCGGCGAGCGTTCCCGTGACCGCACGATTAAGCGAGCGATTGAGCGCCGCCGCATGCTTGGTCTGGAACCCGGGCGTGTCGACAAAGACGAATTGCGACCGGCCGCGGGTGCGGATGCCGGTGATGCGGTGGCGCGTCGTCTGCGCCTTGTTCGAGGTGATGCTGATCTTCTGCGCGACGAGCGCGTTGAGCAGTGTCGACTTGCCGACGTTGGGCCGGCCGACGATGGCGATCAGGCCGCAGCGCTGCGGCTGCTCGGCGGCGGGCTCGTCGTTCAATGCGGCAGTCTTGGCCAGGCCAAAGCTCACCGGTTCACGATCGCAGCGGGCTTCCGGGCTGGTCGCTCGCGCGCAGGGCGTCGAGCATCCGCCGCGCCGCTTCCTGCTCGGCCGTTCGCCGCGACTTGCCTTCGCCGGTCTCGGCCAGGCTGAGCGCGGGCACGGCGCATTCGACCTCGAAGGTCTGCGCGTGCGCCTGGCCGCGCGTGGCGGTGATGCGATAGCTCGGCACCGCGATGCGCCGCGCCTGCAGCCATTCCTGAAGCTCGGTCTTGGCGTCCTTGGCCCAGCTCGCGACTTCGGTGGTCTCGATGACTTCGCCGAACAGGCTGTGCACCAGCGCGCGCGCGGCCTGCAGGCCGCCGTCGAGGAAGGTCGCACCGATCAGGGCCTCGAGCGCGTCGGCCAGGATCGACGCCCGCAAGGCGCCGCCGCCGCGCGCTTCGCCCTCGCCGAGCCGGAGCGAATCGGGCAGGCCGAGCTGGAGCGCGGCGCGGTGCAGGCTGTCTTCGCGAACGAGGTGGGCGCGAACGCGCGTGAGGTCGCCTTCGTCGGAGTCGCCGAGGCGATCGAACAGCAGGCTCGAGACAACGAGGCTCAGCACCGCGTCGCCGAGGAACTCGAGCCGCTCGTTGTGGTCGGCCCCGAAGCTGCGATGGGTCAGTGCGCGCTGCAGGAGGGCCGGATCGCCGAAGCGATGGCCGATGCGCTGCTGCAATGCGACGAGGGGGGAATCCATGCAACAAGAGTGTGCCCGTGTTCCTGACCTCGGACCGGCGCAGGGTCTAGTTCGAGTGGCCCTCGAACTTGATCAGGAGATACACCGGCTTGAGGATCTCGACTTCCTTGTCGTATCTGAAAGCGACGACGATCTTCTCGTTCTCTTTCGTGATGCTGAGATCTTTGCTGCTGATGGAGGTGATCGAGTACTCGATGTCCTTCTGGCGCTCGAATGCCGCTCGGATCTCGGGGACCGTCGTGCCCTCGGTGGCGATCTTGTTGACCGTGCGCTTGATCGTGAAGAACTCGTTCAGCGTCGGCAGGACACGCATGCCGATCAGCGCTAGAAAGCCGACGATGACGGCCCAGAAGAGCAGGCCGAAGAGGGTCACGCCACGCTGGCGTCTAGCTGTATCGCCTCGAACGATCATCCCGCCCTCGTCCTTCCCCGGCCGCTCGGGCCCTATCGAAATGACCCGATCCGCTTCAGGTCGCCGAAGTTCATCCAAACGTAGAACGCCTTGCCGACGATGTTCTCGTCAGGGACGAATCCCCAATAGCGCGAATCCAGCGAGTTGTCGCGGTTGTCGCCCATCATGAAATAGTGGCCGGCCGGCACCTTGCAGGCCACCCCGTCGGCACTGTAGCGGCAGTTCTCGCGGAACGGAAATTGATTGCCGTCCTGACCGCCGAAAAAAGGCGTCGACTGAGGATTAATGAGGATGCCGTGCTCGACGTTGCCGAGCTTCTCCTTGAATTCAGGCGAATAACGGCGCGCTTCCTCGTCGTAGAAACCCGGCGCCGGCATGGACTCGGTCGGCACGGGCTGGCCGTTGAGGAAAAGCTGCTGGTTGCGGAACACGACCTCGTCGCCGGGGACGCCGACGACGCGCTTGATGTAGTCCGTGCTCGGATCCTTGGGGAAGCGAAAGACCATCACGTCGCCGCGCTCGGGATCGTGGTTGTCGATGACCTTCTTGTTGACCACCGGCAGGCGAACGCCGTAGTGAAACTTGTTGACCAGGATGAGGTCGCCGACGAGAAGCGTCGGCATCATCGATCCCGAGGGAATCTTGAAGGGCTCGAACAGGAACGAGCGCAGCAGGAAGACGACGAGGATCACGGGGAAGAGTCCGGCAGTCCAGTCGAGCCACCAGGGCTGCATGAGGAGCGCCTGGCGCGTCTCGGCGACGTTGTCGTCGACGCGCGTGATGCCCTGACGCGCGAGCTGCTCGCGCCGTGCCGCGTCCTGCTGCTCGAAGGTGGCGACGGCGGCGCGACGTTTCGGCGCAAAGTGGAAACGCTCGGCGAGCCAGTAGACGAAGGTGACGACGGCGAGGATGAAGAGAACGAGAGAGAAGTTGCCCGACCATCGGTTGAAGTACCAGCCGAGGCCGAAAACGGCCAAGCACGAATAGAGCAAACCAGTCAGCAAACCCATCAATCGTCTACCTGGAGAATGGCCAGGAACGCTTCCTGCGGCACCTCGACGGAACCGATCTGCTTCATGCGCTTCTTGCCGGCCTTTTGTTTTTCGAGCAGCTTCTTCTTGCGTGTGATGTCGCCGCCGTAGCACTTGGCGATCACGTTCTTGCGCAGAGCCTTTATTGTCTCACGCGCGATGATGTTGGCACCGATCGCGGCCTGCACCGCAACGTCGTACATCTGCCTGGAAATCAGCTCGCGCATCTTCGAGACAACGGCTCGCGCGCGGAACTGGCTCTGGCCGCGGTGGACGATGATCGAGAGGGCGTCGACCCTCTCGCCGTTCAGGAGGATGTCGACCTTCACGACGTCGGCCGCTCGGTATTCCTTGAACTCGTAGTCCATCGAGGCATAGCCGCGCGAGACGCTCTTCAGCTTGTCGAAGAAGTCGAGCACGATCTCGGCCAGCGGCATCTCGTAGGTGAGCAGCACCTGGCGGCCGTGATAGGCCATGTTCTTCTGCTCGCCGCGCTTCAGGTTGGCCAGCGTCATCACCGGGCCGACGTATTCCTGCGGCATGTAGAGCTGGACCGTGACGATCGGCTCCCGGATCTCGGCGACGCGGCCCAGGTCGGGCATCTTCGACGGGTTCTCGATCTTGATCGTCTCGCCGCTGTTGAGCTGGACTTCGTACACCACCGAGGGCGCGGTCGTGATGAGGTCCTGGTCGAATTCGCGCTCGAGCCGCTCCTGGACGATCTCCATGTGCAGCAGGCCGAGGAAGCCGCAGCGAAAGCCGAAGCCGAGCGCCTGGCTCACCTCGGGCTCGTATCGCAGCGACGAGTCGTTCAGCTTCAGCTTCTCGAGGGCGTCGCGGAGCTGGTCGTATTCGCTCGCCTCGGTCGGATAGAGGCCCGCGAAGACCTGCGGCTGGATCTCCTTGAACCCGGGCAGCGCCTCGGTCGCGACGCCGGCGTTGTTGGGGAGCTTCTTCTCGAGGGTGATCGTGTCACCGACCTTGGCCGCCTGCAGCTCCTTGATCCCGGCGATCAGGAAGCCCACCTCGCCGGCCGAGAGCCGCTCCCGGGCGACCGATCGGGGCGTGAACACGCCGAGCTGGTCGGCCGCGTAGACGGCGTCGCTGGCCATGAGCCGGATCCGCTCGCCGCGAAGGAGCTGGCCGTCGACGACGCGGACCAGCATCACGACGCCGACGTAGTTGTCGAACCAGGAGTCGATGATCATGGCCCGCAGCGGCGCGTCGGGATTACCGCGCGGCGCCGGCATCCGGTGCACGACCGCCTCGAGAATCTCGTCGATGCCCTCGCCCGTCTTGGCGCTGCACGGGATCGCGTCGTCGGCGTCGATGCCGATCACGTCCTCGATCTCGGCGCGGGCGCGATCGGGGTCGGCCTGCGGCAGATCCATCTTGTTCAGCACCGGCACCACTTCGACGCCGAGGTCGAGCGCGGTGTAGCAGTTGGCGACGGTCTGGGCTTCGACGCCCTGGCTTGCGTCGACAACCAGCAGCGCGCCCTCGCAGGCCGATAGCGAGCGACTCACCTCGTACGAGAAGTCGACGTGGCCCGGCGTGTCGATGAGGTTGAGCTGATAC
>JAYVVB010000089.1:0-12498 GCA_043787455.1 Rhizobacter sp. | reverse complement strand
GCAGTTCGCGCTCCTGGCCGTGCTGGGCCTCTCGGCGCGACAGCGGCTCGGCCTCGTCCTCGCCGAGTCGGCGCTGCTCGGCGCGGTCGGCGCGCTGCTCGGCCTCGCCCTCGGCACGGCGCTCGCGGCGACGGCGCTGCGTCTCTTCCGCGGCGACCTCGGCGGCGGCTACTTCCCCGGTGTGCGACCGGCCTTGCGCTTCGACATCGCAGGCGCGGCCCTCTACGGTGCGCTCGGCGTCGTCGCCGCGCTCATCGGCGGCTGGCTACCGGCCCGGAGCGCCCAGCGCATCGCGCCGGCGCAGGCGCTGAAGGGGCTCTCGGTCGCCGCGCCGGAGAGGCACTCTCTCGCGATCGGCGTCGTCATGCTCGCGCTCGGCGCCCTCTTCGCTCTGCTGCCGCCGATCCGCGGCGTGCCGCTCGCCGCCTATGTCTCGGTCGCGTGCCTGCTCGTCGGCGGCATTGCCTGCGTGCCAGGCGGCGTCGGCGCGGTCCTCGCCACGGTCGCCGAGCCGTACCGCGCGCTGCCGCTGCTCGCGGTCGAGCGTGCGCGCCACGAGCGCGCGAGCGCGACGATCGCCGTCGCCGGCGTGGTCGCGAGCCTGGCCCTCTCGGTCGCCCTCACCGTGATGGTCGCGAGCTTTCGCGACGCGGTGACACGCTGGCTCGACGTCGTGCTCCCTGCCGATCTCTACGCGCGCGCGGCGAGCGGCCCGGGCGGCGGCGACGTCGCGACATTGCCGAGTTCGTTGCCGGTCCAGGCGCTCGCCATTGCCGGCGTCGTGCGCGCCGAAGCACAACGGGTCATCGCCCTTCCGCTCGATCCAACGCGGCCCGCGGTCGCATTGATCGCGCGCACGATCGGCGATCCGTCGACGACCTTGCCCCTCGCCGGCGATCTCGTCGACGCACCGGCCGGCGCGATCGCCGCCTATGTCAGCGAAGCCGTCGTCGCGCTCTACGGCGCGCAGCCAGGCTCGACGCTCTCGCTGCCGCTGCCCGACGGCGGGCGCTTCGACGTCGTCGTGCGCGGCGTCTGGCGCGACTACGCGCGCCAGTCCGGCGCAATCGTCATCGATGCCGGCGACTGGCGCCGCGTCAGCGGCGACGCGCGCATCAACGACCTCGCGCTCTGGCTGGCGCCAGGCGCGAGCACGTCGACGGTCGAGCGCGACGTTCGCGCGCTCGCGACGGCGGCGGGCTACGACTCGGCGCTGATCGAGTTCGCCGCGCCGCGCGAGATCCGCGCCGCGTCGCTGCGCATCTTCGACCGCAGCTTCGCCGTCACCTACTGGCTGCAAGCGGTGGCGATCGCGATCGGCCTTTTCGGCGTCGCGGCGAGCTTCTCGGCGCAGGTGCTGGCGCGAAGAAAGGAGTTCGGCCTCCTCGTCCATCTCGGGTTGACGCGGCGCCAGATCCTCGCCGTCGTCGCCGGCGAGGGCGCGCTCTGGACGGGCGTCGGCGCAGTGCTTGGCCTCGGCCTCGGCCTCGCCGTCAGCGTCGTGCTCGTGAAGGTGGTGAATCCGCAGAGCTTTCACTGGACCATGGAGCTGCTGCTGCCATGGCCACGCCTCGGAGCGCTGTGCGCCGCGGTCGTCGTCGCCGGAACGATCACTGCCTATCTGTCGGCGCGGCGGGCGGTCGGCCGGCAGAGCGTGCTGGCGGTGAAGGAGGACTGGTGAGCGACGCGGGTGCGCGTCGGCTCTCCCGTTCGAGCGCCGCGATCTTTACTTTGTGGCCCGCTGAGTACCGCGCATCTCAGCCTGTCCGGGCTGCGGACAGACCGATAGCGCGTGTCCGACAGCGCGGGCCGGCGGTGGTGGTGGCGCTGCTGCGCCCGGCGTTGGGTGCAGGCGGAGAAAAGCTCCGACGGGATGCTGGCGTGGCTGCGCCAGCGGCGGAGAGCAGGGGCGCGCCGCCATGCCGACGCACCACGCACCGACTGCCACAATGACCGCATGACCCGGCGCGCACTGTTCGCTGCTTTGGTACTTCTGCTGGTGCTCGTTGGCTTTGGCCTCTGGTGGTGGCGCGTGCCTAACGTGCCGGCACTGACCGTGCAGCCCATGCCGATGGTGCAGACGCTGCAGTTCTCGGCCCGCATGGCCACCTTGTCGCGGGTCGACCTGGGTTCCACGGTCACCGGCCGAGTGGCGCAGGTGCTGGTGGCGGAAGGCACCACCGTGCGCGAGGGCGAAGCGCTGGTGCGCCTGGAAGATGCCGAACTGCAATCCGCGCTGGCGCAGGCGCAGGCCAGCGAACAGCAGGCCTCGGCGCGCCTGGCTGGGCTGCGCAGCACCGGCCGGCGCGGCACGCAGGCCGCTGTGGCCCAGGTGGAATCGGTGCGCGTGGCCGCGCAGGCCGACCTGGATCGTACGCAAGACCTGGTGGGGCGTGGCTTTGTCAGCACCGCGCGGCTGGACGAGGCACACCGCGCGTTGGCCGTGGCGCAGGCGCAGCTGGACGCCGCCAAAGCCCAGAACTCGGCCGCCTCCGAGCAGGGCAGCGATGTGGCTCAGGCGCAGGCCCAACTGGCGTTGGCAGCTGCCGCCACGCGCGCCGCGCGGGCGCGTCTGGCGCAGGCCGTGATCGTGGCGCCAGCCCAGGCGCGGGTGCTGGCGCGCAGCGTAGAGCCCGGGCAGATCGTGCAGCCCGGCCGCACGCTGTTGACCCTGGCCCTCGCCGGCCCGCGCCAGCTGGTGGCGGCGGTGGATGAACGTTACCTGCGCCAGCTGCTGCCGGGCCAGGTGGCGGCGGTGAAAGCCGATGCCTTTCCTGACCAGCCCTTTTCGGCAAAGGTGCTGTCGCTGTCGCCCCTGGTCGACGCGCAGCGCGGCGCCGTCGAGGTCAAGTTTGCGCTGGCTCAGCCGCCGGACTTCCTGCGTGAAGACATGACCTTGTCCGTCGAGGTGCAGACGGCGCGCCGCGAGCGCGCGCTGGTGGTGCCGCTGACGGCATTGCGCGACGACGGCACGGTGCTGTGGCTGGTGCAAGACGGCCGCGTGGTGTCGCGCCCGGTGCAGCTGGGCTTGCGCACGCTGGAGTCGGCCGAGGTTCTACAAGGCCTGGGGGCGGGCGACGCCGTGTTGCTCGGACCTGCACCCGCGCCAGGCTCGCGCGTGCGCGCCGACTTCAGCAGCGCGGCGCCGCGCGCGGCCGGGGCTCGCGCCGACGACCCCGGGTCGGCCCTGAGCAACGCCATGGGGCGCTGAGCCTTGGTCAGCATCCTGGGTTTCGAGCGCTGCGTGGCCACGCGTTTCCTGCGCGAGGGGCGCATGCAAACGCTGCTCATCATCATCGGCGTGGCCGCAGGCGTGGCTGTGGTGGCCTACATCTCGGCACTTATCGCCGGTCTGCAGGCCAACACGCTGGACAAGACTTTGGGCGCCCAAGCCCATGTCACGCTCAGCCCACGCGACGAGGTGGTGCTGCCGGCGGCGGGCGCGGCAGCGCCTGGCACCCAGGTCATGACCCAAACCCAGACCCGCGCCCAACGCCCGCGCGACCTGTCGCAGTGGTCGCAAATGCTGCCGCTGCTGAAAAACATGCCCGGCGTGGCCGCGGTTTCGCCCATGGCCGCCGGTGCCGGCCTGGCATTGCGCGGCGAGGCGCAACGTTCGATCGCACTCGTGGGTGTGGAACTGGAGCGTTATGACCGCATCGTGCGTTTGCGCTCCAAGGTGGTTGCGGGTCAGGCGCGGCTGGGACCGGGCGAGGCCATCATCGGCCGCGATCTGGCGGCCGATCTGGGCGTCAGCGTCGGCGACCGCTTCGTGGTGAAGACGGGCGGCGTGTCGGACGCCGTGCGCGTCACGGCCTTGGTCGACCTGGGCGCGCGCGAACTCAACCGGCGCACGGTGCTGGTGCCGCTGCGCACGGCGCAAAGTCTCATCGGCTTGCCCGGCGGTGTCACCAACCTGGACCTGACACTGGACGACGTGTGGGCTGCGCCCGAGATCGCTGCCCGCCTGGCCGCGCGTTGGCCGGTGAAGGTGGAGAGCTGGCAGGTCACCAATTCGGGTCTGGTGTCGGCCTTGAATGCGCAGTCGGTCAGCACCGCGCTCATCCGCGGCGTGGTGATGGTGGTGGTGGTGCTCGGCGTCGCCAGCGTGTTGGTGGTGTCGGTGGTGCAAAAGCAGCGCGAGATCGGCATCCTGCGCGCCATGGGGGCCACCCAGGGCCAGGTGATGCGTGTGTTCTTGCTGCAAGGCGCCATCGTCGGCGCTCTGGGCTCGGCGCTGGGCGTGGTGATGGCGCTGGGACTGATCTGGGCCTTCACGACGTTTGTACGCGGCAGCGATGGCCAAGCCCTGTTTGCCATTGCGCTGGCCCCCGGTCTGGCGCTGCGCATCGCTGTCATCGCCACCTTGTGCGGCGTGTTGGCCGCGGTGGCCCCAGCGCGGCGTGCGGCACGATTGGACCCGGCGCAGGCGATTCGGATGTGAGCGCAGCCTCCGCAAGCGCCACCGTTGCCGCGGCCGGCTCGCCCGTGCTGCAGTTGAGCGACATCCGCAAGAGCTACAACGTTGGCCTGCCCAACGAAGCCGAGGTCCTGCACGGGGTGTCGCTGAGTCTGGCGCATGGAGAGTTCGCGGCCCTCATCGGGCCTTCGGGTTCGGGCAAGAGCACGCTGTTGAACCTGATCGGGCTGCTGGAGCAGCCCAGCGCCGGCAGCTGCCGCCTGCAAGGGCAGGAAACCACGGGCCTGGACGATGCCACGCTGACCCGCCTGCGAGGCACCACACTGGGCTTTGTCTTCCAGTTCCACCACTTGCTGCCGGCCTTCACGGCGCTGGAAAACGTGACCTTGCCGGCGCTGATGCGCGAGGGCCGTATCAGCGACGCTCAACAGGCCCGCGCGCGCCAGGTGCTCGCTGCCATGGGCCTGGACAAGGCCCTCGCCAAAAGACCGGGCGAATTGTCCGGCGGCATGCAACAGCGCGTGGCCGTCGCCCGTGCGCTGGTACAAAAGCCTCCGCTCGTGTTGGCCGATGAGCCCACGGGCAACCTGGACACCACCTCCTCCGACGAGGTGTTTGCTCTCATGCGGCGCATGCACGCCGAACTCAACACCAGCTTTCTCATCGTCACCCACGACCCCCGGTTGGCCTCGCGTTGCGACCGCGTGATCGAACTGGTGGACGGGCGTGTGTTGCGGGACGATCGCACCGGCCTCCAAGCCCTGTCACCGCCCGCAGTCCCATAGACCTGGGCGAGATGCAGCTTGGAAGTCCGTCACCGCCGTGAGTGCTTCGCTTCTGGGTACCAGCGCGGTCGACCAATTCGATGCGCTGCGGGATCGGTTCCGAGGGAGCCTTCCTGCTGAAGCTCGAGGTCGGTCAATGGCGGCTCGCCGCCGCCGTCCAGCGTCCCGAACCTGCCATGTATGGGGCCAACCGAGCGCGAAGAAGCGAACGACTGTGTCGACCGGCGCGTCGGGCGGCGCCGCACGACCAGAGTAGTGGCTGCGAGTCCGAGCTTCATCTGTGCGTACGGGCGGGCTCGAGCACCGGTGCGTTAGGCAGATTGTCGAGTGCCCGACCAGGGCCCGCTCCAGCGCCGAGCGGCCGGATCGTCGACCTCTCGTCAAACCGCCTTCCTCGCCTCGGCGAGCCTGCGCTCGAGCTCCGTGATCAGCGCCCTCGCCTCGTCGCCCTCGGGGATCGGCCGGCCACTGTCGCGCCACTCCACCGCCGACTTGAAGCCGTCGAGCTGCGCCTGGCGCCGAAACCACATCCCTTCCGGGTTGTGGCGCGTGACGCCGTCGAACACGGTTGCCAGCGTCTGCGCCTGTTCGAGGCCGGCCGTGAGCATGACCTGGTTCACGACGAGCTTGTGCATCGCCAGATGCGAGCGCGGAACACCAGCGATGCGCTCGGCGAGCTTGTTCGTCGCCGCATCCAGCTCGGCCGCGGGCACTGCGATGTTGGCCAGGCCCCAGTCTGCCGCCTGCTTGCCCGTGATGAGATCGCCGGTGAACATCAGCTGCTTGGCGCGTGCCGCGCCGAGGCGAAAGGTCCACATCGCCGTCGTCGGGCAGCCCCAGACGCGCGTCGGCATGTAGCCGATCTTCGCGTCGTCGGCCATCACGAGCAGGTCGCAGCAGAGAGCGATGTCGCTGCCGCCGGCGACGGCATAGCCTTGGACCTTGGCGATGGTGGGCTTCCTCGATCGCCAGAGGGCCATGAAGTCCTCGGTGTGGCGCTTCATGACGGCGTAGTCGACCATCGAGTCCCACGGCAGCTTCTCCTGCTGCAGCGGGTTGTCGACCGGGCCCGCGCGCGGCGACTCCTCGGCGAGGGCGACGAGGTCGTAGCCGGCGCAAAAGGCCCGGCCCTCGCCCTCGACGACGATGACGTGGACCTCGTCGTCGGCCTCGGCCCACTCAACGGCGGCGCGGATCTCCCCTGGCATGCGAGAGTCGATCGCGTTGAGTCGATCGGGCCGAGCCAGACGCAGGCGCGCGATGCGCCGGTTGGCGGCGTCGTGCGCAACGCTCAGGCTGCTGAAGACCGGCATCTCGTCCGTCCCGTCAGTTCGCGGCGAAGCAGTAGATGCGCGCGTCGCCGCCGGTCGCCTTCAGCGCATCGTAAGCGCAGCCGCGCGACTGGTGCGACGAGTTCCACGACTTGGCCGGCGCGCTCTCGTCGAGGCCGGTGCGGTCGCTGTGGCCGACCATCGCTGCGCCTTCGCCGCTCTTGGTCCAGTTGCCGCAGGTCGAATCGACGACGCCGGCGATGGCCGTGCCGTCGGGTTGCGAGCCGGTGAGGACATCGTGCATGTTGGGCGTGTCGCTGCGACCGTTGACGACGTCGCCGCGCTCGGTGAGCGCCGTCTGCTTGGTGAGGTTGTTGGCGGCGTGCAGCTCGGTCACGTCCTTGGCGACGACCACGCCCTTGACGTTGGTCCACGGGCCGGTGCCGATCCGGTCTCGCGCGTTCACGGCCGGCGTGCCGCCGCTCGGCTGCGTGCTGAGGTAGGCGCGCCAGGTGTGGTTGCCGATGCCCGCAGCCGTTGCGAGCGACGTGCAGAGGCGATCGGCGCCGGCCAGGCCGCCGAGATCGGCGCCGCGGCCGGAGCCGGTGCTCGAAACGAAGAAAGGCATCGGCTTGCCGCTGCTCATCATCCCGCCCGCGCAGGCGCCGAGGAGGGCGGCCGAGGCGGCGGCGAGAAGTGCGGCACGAAGGGCGAAACGGTTCATGGCGGATCCTTGTTCGGGAAGGTTCGAATGCGTAACGTGCGGGCGATCGCCGCGACCGGGCCAGACTAGTGCAAAGACGACGGCGCTTCAAGCGGGCGTTGCCCGCGTGCACGGGCGACGACCCGAAGGGAATATTCAGATGGCGCCGAACGTCGTCGCGTCGCCGTGACATCCTCTCGGGCATGCAGTCGCGTCGTGCGTTCGCCTTGGCCTTGCTCGCCCCGCATCTCGCGACGTCGAGCCGTGCCGCCGCCCCGACCGCTGACGCAGTCGCGGCAACGCGCGCGCCGATCCGCTTCCCCGACGGCTTCGGCGCACATCCCGACACGCGCATCGAATGGTGGTACGTCACCGGTGCGCTCGAAGCGGCGTCGCGCACCTGGGGCTTTCAGATCACGTTCTTTCGCGCCTCCACCGGGATCGGCGCCGCCGCGTCGAGCCGCTTCGTCGCGCGCGAGCTCGTCTTCGCTCATGCGGCCGTCAGCGACCTCGAGCAGCGGCGATTGCGTCACGATCAGCGCATCGCCCGCAGCGGCTTCGGCATCGCCGAGGCCGCCGTGGCGAGCACGGCGCTCAAGGTGCGCGACTGGACGCTCTCGCGCCGCGAGGACGGCGGTCGCAGCCGCTACACGGCGCGCGCAACGAGCGACACCGGCACGTTCGCCTTCGACCTCGCGCTCGCGGCGACACAGCCGATCCTGCTGCAAGGCCAGGGCGGCTGGTCGCGCAAAGGCCCGCGCGGCGAGCAGGCGAGCCGCTACTACAGCGAGCCGCAACTCGAGGTCGCGGGCACGCTTGTGCTCGACGGCCGCTCGATGGCCGTCCACGGTCGCGCCTGGCTCGACCACGAGTGGAGCGATGCCTTCCTCGACCCGAGCGCGGTCGGCTGGGACTGGATCGGCATGAACCTCGACGACGGCTCGACGCTCACCGCGTTCCAGCTGCGCCGCAGCGACGGCAGCGCGCTCTGGAGCGGCGGAAGCTTCCGCCCGTCAGGCGGTGCGGCGCGCGACTTCGCCGACGGCGAGGTCGTGTTCACGCCGCGCCGTTCCTGGACGAGTCCGGCATCGAGAACGATCTATCCGGTCGAGTGGATCGTCGCGACGCCGGCGGGCCGCTTCACGGTGAGCGCCCTCCTCGACGATCAGGAGCTCGACAGCCGCGCCAGCACCGGGTCGATCTACTGGGAAGGCCTGTCGCTGCTCGCCGACGCCGGCGGCAAGCGTGTCGGCCGCGGCTATCTCGAGATGACGGGCTACGCGCAGCGGCTCGTTCTGTGACGTCGCCTCACGCGGATCAGTGCGCCGCGGCGGCATCGACGGCGACGTTCTTCGCCGGCTTCGTCAGCCACACGAGCACGAGCAGCGCGACGAAGAGCAGGCCCGAGATGAAGAACATGTCGTCGACCGCGAGCGTGTAGGCCTGGACATCGATCATGCGGTTGACCGTCGCCAGCGCCTGGGCGCTGTCGTAGCCGCTCGCGCCGAGCTGACCGAGCGTCGCGGTCGCCGCGTTGTTGCTGCGATTGATGCTTTCGGCGAGCTCGGAGTGATGCAGGACGGCGCGATTTTCCCAGACCGTCGTGAAGATCGACGTGCCGATCGCCCCCGCGGTGATGCGCACGAAGTTGCTGAGGCCCGCGGCCGCCGGCATGCGATCGGGCGTGAGGCCGGAGAAGATGATCGCCTGCAGCGGGATGAAGAAGAACGCCATCGCCGCGCCCTGGATCACGGTCGGGATCAGGATCGTGCGGAAGTCGGCCTGCACGTTGAAGTGCGACCGCATGATCAGGATGAGGGCGAAGCCGAGGAAGGCCACGGTCGCGAGCCGGCGTGGGTCGATCTTTGCGACGTTCTTGCCGACCCAGGGCGAGATCAGGATCGCGAGGATGCCGACCGGCGCCGTCGCCAGTCCCGCCCAGGTCGCGGTGTAGCCCATGTACTGTTGCAGCCAGAGCGGCAGCAGCACGACGTTGCCGAAGAAGAGGCCGTAGGCGACCGAGAGCGAGAGCGTGCCCATCAGGAAGTTGCGCCCGAAGAAGAGGCGCAGGTCGACGATCGGATGCTCTTCGGTGAGCTCCCAGGCGAGGAAGAAGGCGAAGCCGATCACCGCGACGGCGGCGAGGACGACGATCTGAGTCGAGCCGAACCAGTCGAGCTCCTTGCCCTTGTCGATCATGATCTGCATCGAGCCGACCCAGAGCACGAGCAGGCCCAGGCCGACGTAGTCGAACGGGAGCTTGCGCGAGCCCGGATCGCGTTTTCTGTAGATCGACCACGTCACCGCCGCCGCAAGGAGGCCGACCGGGATGTTGATGTAGAAGATCCACGGCCACGAGATGTTGTCGGTGATCCAGCCGCCGAGCAGTGGCCCGGCGACCGGCGCGACCAGCACCGTCATCGCCCACATCGCCATCGCGGTGCCGGCCTTGGCGCGCGGATAGCTCGACAGCAGAAGAGTCTGCGAGAGCGGGATCATCGGCCCGGCCACGAAGCCTTGCAGCACGCGAAACGCGATCAGCATGCCGATGTTCGGCGCGAGGCCGCACATCCACGAGGCGATGACGAAGAGGAGGATGCTGCCGACGAAGAGCCGCACCGGACCGAAGCGCTGCGTCAGCCAGCCGGTGAGCGGCACCGAGATCGCGTTGGCGACGGCGAACGAGGTGATGACCCAGGTGCCCTGCGACGGGCTCACGCCGAGGTCGCCCGAGATCGCCGGGATCGAGACGTTGGCGATCGACGTGTCGAGGACGTTCATGAACGTCGCCAGCGACAGGGCGATGGTGCCGAGGATGAGCTCGGCCCCTTGCAGCGGCGCCGTCGCCGGTGGCGCGGCCGCGGCAGCCGGCGGCACCCGCGTCGACGCCTGCGCGTCGCCCGCCGGCACGACGCCGGCGCTCGGGGCCGTAGCCATCAGCGGCTCGCGATGGGAGCCGGGGCTCGTGCGACCGCCGGCGCGGGCTCGCGCCGTGCCGCCACCGGCCGCGCCTCGCCGGCGTCGCTCGGGCGACGACCGAGGTTGGCGGCGATGATCTTCTTCACCTCGGCGTCAGCCTGCTCGCTGCCGCGATCGAAGACGCTGGTCTGGGCCCGCGCCGCACGCTGCGAGACATCGGCGAGGACGCGGCCGTCGGTCTTGCTGACGTCGACCCTGGCGTACATCGACAGGCCCACGCGCAGCGGATGCTCCTTGACTTCGTTGGCATCGAGCGCGATCCGCACCGGCACCCGCTGCACGACCTTGATCCAGTTGCCGGTCGCGTTCTGCGCCGGCAGCAGCGCGAACGCCGCACCCGTGCCCGCGCCGAGGCCTTCGACCCGGCCGTGGTACTCGACCTTCTTGCCGTAGACGTCGGCCTCGAGCGTCACGGGCTGGCCGATGCGCAGGTTCCGCAGTTGGCTTTCCTTGAAATTGGCGTCGACCCAGACTTCGCTCAGCGGCACGATCGAAAGCAGAGGCGCGCCGGCCTGTACGCGCTGGCCGAGCTGGACGCTGCGCCGCGCGACATAGCCGTCGACCGGCGCGACGAGCTCGTTGCGGCTGGCCGCGAGATAGGCCTCGCGCACCCGCGCCGCGGCGCGCAGCACGTTGGGATGCTGCTCGACGGTGACGTTGTCGGTGAGCGACTGGCTCGAGGCGAGCTGCTCGCGCGCCGCGACCGTCGCCGACTCGGCCGCCGACTGGGCCGACTTCGCGACCGAGAGCTGCGAAGTGACGTGGTTGAACTCCTCCTGGCCGACGGCGCCGGTGCGCACCAGCGGCGCGCGCCGGTTGACGTCGTCCTGGGCGCGCTGGACGTCGTCGCGGGCCCGTGCGAGGTCGGCCTCGCGGGCGGCGATCTGCGCCTTCCAGGTGCCGTTGTTGACGAAGAGCGTGCGCACCTCGCGCACCGTCTGCGCCAACTGCGCCTCGGCCTGGTCGAGCGACACCCGGGCATCGGCCGGGTCGAGCTTGACCATCGGCTGGCCTCGCTTGACGAAGTCGGTGTCGTCGGCGTTGATCGCGACGACCGTGCCCGAGACCTGCGGCGTCAACTGGACGACGTTGCCCTGCACGTAGGCGTTGTCGGTGCTCTCGTAGTGAGCGAGGACCAGGAAGTAGTAGAGCGCGTAGGCGGCGGCGCCGAGCAGCGACGCTAACGCGACGCTGGCCAGCGCGACCTTGCGCTTCGAGCGCGCCCTCGGCGATGCGGGCTGGGCCGGCGGGGTCGCGGCCGACGGCGCGGCAGGTGCTGCAGGCGAAGCGGGAGGGACCGGCGCCGAGCGGGCGCGGGGCGGTTCGGTGGCGGTCGCGGGGACGACCGGGGAACGCTCTTCTTCAGCGAGGGACATTCGAAAGTCTCCGGAATCGGTAGGTTCGTGCGGCGCCGGCTTCAGCGCGCCGACGCGGCGAGCGCCATCGCATCGGCCGGCGCCGCATAGCCACCGCCGAGGGCACGAACGAGGAGCATCTGCGAGTCGATGGCGCGCGCCCTCAGGTCAGTGGTGAGGCGGCGCTGGGCGATGACGTTGGTCTCGGCATTGAGCACCGTGAGGTAGCCGCCGAGGCCGGCCCGGTAGCGCTGTGTCGCGAGGTCGTAGGCGGCCTCGGCCGAGTCCTGCGCCGCGGCCTGCTCGCGCTGCTGGCGCTCGACCGATCGCACCGAGCTGATCTGGTCGGCGACGTCGTGGATCACGTCGACGAGCGTCGAGTTGTAGGTCTCGACCGCGGCATCGAGGTCCGAGGCGCGGCCCTTCAGGCTGGCGCGCAGGCGCCCCGAGTCGAGGATCGGCAGACGGATCGCCGGGCCGACGCCGTACTGCTCGCTGCCGGCGCGCAGCAACCGGTCGAGGCCGATGCTCGACAGGCCGACAAAGGCACTGAGGTTGATGTTCGGATAGAACTGCGCCCGCGCCGCGGCGACGTCGCCGGTCGCGGCCTCGACGCGCCAGCGCGCCGCGACCAGATCGGCGCGACGGCCGATCAGATCCGCGGGGACCACGGCCGGCACGGCGATCGGATGGAGCGACGACAAGGTCGGCGCCAGCGTGTCGAAGCGCTGCGGCGGCTCGGCGAGGAGCGCGGCGATTGCGTGGCGCGAGAGCGAGATCTGCTCTTCGACAGACTCGAGCTGCTGCCGGGTCTCTGGCCGGGCGCCTTCGCTCTGGCGCAGCTCGACCGCGCTGTCGAGGCCGGCCGAGACGCGCTGGTTCGTCAGCGAGAAGACTTCCTCGCGTTGGGCGAGCGCGCGCTCGAGCACGCTGCGCTGCTCGACCAGGCGGGCCAGCTGCACATAGGTGCGGGCGACATTCACCG
>JAYVVB010000088.1:0-3589 GCA_043787455.1 Rhizobacter sp. | reverse complement strand
GGCCGACAGCGACCCCGATCGGTCCGCCGGGCAACTGACCGACCTCTTTCGACACCTTGATGTCGGCGCCGTAAAGGCGCGAATAGCCGTTGCGGTCCTTGTCGCCCAACAAAGCGTTGTACAACGCGGCCGAGTTCAGCCCGGAATTCTCGCCAATTCGCCACACGGTGCCCGCCGGCAGAGCGGCATAGGCAGGGCTGAAGGCGGTAGCGGTCGCGACATTGGCCGCCGTCGGGTTCAGCAGTGCGTTTTTAACGCGCCAGTTAACTACCTTGGTCGAGGTGTCGGTCTGCTGCGCCTCGGACCAGATGACACCGGTGTCGAAGTCGAAGCCCATGTACGTGCCTTTGAGGGAGGCGGCGAGGCGCTCAGAATGGCTCGTTGAATTGGTGCTCGTTGCGCCGGTATCAAACAGCGGCAGATAGGAGAGTCGCGCCGCCGTCCCGAAATACGGATTGTCGGGATGGCTCGCCCCCAGCAGAGTGACCGCCGTTTGGGAATGGGCGACGCCATCGGGCGTTCGGTAGCCAGCGCTGGGGGCGATGGCAACGCCTGCGACGGCGGTACGCACCTGGTAGAAGCCGAAATCGATGGCGCCTTCGATGTCAGGCGTGATCTGCTTGGTCACACGTCCTGAAAAGCTACCACTCTCCTGGCTCGGCTGAACCTGGTTGACGAGTTGTCGCTGGTCGACGATGCAACCGCCCGCCGGATTGTTCTGCGGCAGATTGGCATTGGCGGCACAGAACGCCGCTGCGCCCGGGAAGGTTCGGGTAAAACCAACACCAGTCGGGTCGCCACGGTTGTAGTAGTCGAGCGTATTCGGATTGCGGACGTTGCCGTTGATGCTTGGGTTCGAGGTGTTGTTGGATCGAATCCCGGTCGCCGGGTTGCCTTGGATCCAGCCATCGCCGCCTTGACGTCCGATGTTGTTGCTCGGTCCAGCGTTCGGGTCGAGGCCCCACTGTGGCTGACCGATGGCTGACACGCCTACCGGGCCTCGACCGACACGGTCGTGGTAGTAGATCGAGCCCTTCTTGCCGTACTCGGCGTTGAGGATGACGTTGTAGCCATCCGTGCTCAGATCGCCGAAGCCGTGGGTCAGGGCGATGCGCGGCTCGTTGCCGTCGCCTTTGTAAGAGGTGCCGAAGGAGGCCTTGGCGACGGTCCCGACGAAATTCTTCTTCAGGATGATGTTGATGACGCCGGCGACGGCGTCAGAGCCGTAGACGGACGAAGCACCGTCCTTGACGACTTCGATGCGTTCGACCATTTCCAGCGGGATCTGGTTCAGGTCGACGTAGGTGCGCTGGGCATCGTCAGCGAGCACTGCGGACGTGACGCGGCGACCATTGATCAAGGTCAAGGTGGCGTTGGCGCCGAGGCCTCGCAGCGAGATGCCGGCCGAAGTGGCGCCCGAGAAGCCGCGACCGTAGGTAAAGGGAACCGAGCCCTGGCCGTCGGCCGTCAGCGTCTGGAGGAACTCGGCAACCGTGCCCTTGCCGGCCTGATCGAGTTCCTGCTTGCTGATGATCTGAACCGGCGAGGCCGTTTCGGTATCTGTCCTCTTGATGTTCGAGCCCGTGATCTCGACGCGTTCGAGGGATTGCGTCTGCGCGATCGCAGCTTGGCCAGCACTCAACAATACCCCGCCACAAGCGACCATCAGCCCCGTACAGAGCTTCGTCTTCTTCAACATGAATTTTCCCCCGGTGAAAGATTCGATCGACAGATCTATAGACCCCGGCCCAACAGCAAGTCACGTACCAATCTTGTGAACGGCGCGAGACACACTGAAAAGGCGTGTAAATGAATTGTCATCGGGGGCGCGTCGGCCGATTTCTCAGGGTATCCACTACTCGCGCGCTCTCACGCTTGATGCGTGGGACAAAACGCCGCGGCAATGCAGGGGCGTCGCCCGGCGTAGCCGACGCCGCGGAGGGCGGATCCCGGCTTGAAACCGATCAGGCTTTACACAAACGAGCGTCGCAATCTGGCGACGTCGTGCCGCGACGTTGGCTCGCTGCAACATGGATGCCGACGCCCGCAGATGAAATGTTCCGGCCACGATCGACCGGACACCTCATTCAAGGTGTCGGCGGTTTCTAGGCCCAGCCGATATAGGCCTGGCGACGCTCGACAATGAGGCGCACCTTGCGGCCCACGGGCATCGTCACCTTCGTCGCGACGTGGCCGAAGGGAAGCCCCGTCAGGACCGGAGTGCGCGTCGATGCGCGAACGCGGGCCAGCATCGACTCGAGGCCGTAGCCGCGATCCATCGGCGACTTGCGAAAACCGGTCACCGCGCCGAGCACGATCGCTTTCTGCGCATCGAGGACACCGGCCTGCTGCAACTGCAACAGGTTGCGCTCGACCCGATACGGGTGCTCGTTGACGTCCTCGAGGAACAGCACGCCGCCCTTGATCCGCGGCCAGTGCGGCGTCGCCAGGAGCGAATTGACGATCGACAGGTTGCCGCCCCAGAGGGTCCCGCGCACATCGAGCCCGTCGAAGCCGGCACCGGTGCGAAACCCGACCGCCTCGAGCTCACCCGACATCGCCTCGACGAAGCAGGCCTGGGTCACGTCGTCGACGCCCCCGTCGGCGGCGCTCCGGCCGAAGTCGTCGCACGCGAGCGGCCCGGCCCACGTGATGCCGCCGCCGCGCGCGAGCAGCGCGAGCTGCAGCGAGGTCATGTCGCTCATTCCGACCCAGCGCGTTCCGGCCTCGACGCTCTTCTTCACGCGCTTCCACTCGATCCGGTCGAGCAGCCGCGTCAGGCCGTAGCCGCCGCGGGTGGCCAGCGCGACGCTCGGCCGGGCATCGGCGACGCGATGAAGCGCCGCCAGACGGACCTCGTCGTCGCCGGCAAAGCGCTGATGCTTCGTCGCCGCGTCGGCGTCGATCTCGACCGCGAAGCCGAGCTTGCCCAACCTCGCCGCGGCACGACGCAAAGGCGCGACCGATCGCATCACGCCCGCGGGCGAGAACAGCAGCAGACCGCGCGGTGTGTCGCTCATGGCTCCGGCTTCGGCTCGATCTCGATCGATTCGCCCGTCGGAATCGGCTCGGTCGCGAACCCGGTGTCGCCGGCGGGCACCGGCAAAGCAAGCCCGGCACGTCGCTGCCGGTACTGCTCGCGCTTTTCGGCGAAGAACGAGCGCAGGATCTCGCCCGCGGCGCTCTCGAGAACGCCGCCTTCGACGGCGGTGTGATGGTTGAGCGTGGCGTTGCCGAAGACGTCGATGACCGACCCCGCGGCGCCGGCCTTGGGATCGCGCGCCCCGTAGACGACGCGCTTGACGCGCGCATGCAGGAGTGCCATCGCGCACATCGCGCACGGCTCGAGCGTGACGAAGATTTCGCACTCGGGGAGCCGGTAGTTGCCAAGCAGATGGGCGGCGTGGCGCAAGGCGACGATCTCGGCGTGGGCGGTGGGATCGTGGTCGGTGATCGGCCGGTTGTATCCGGTCGCGATCACCTGCCGCCCTGCGGGCGTGTCGCGAACGATGACCGCCCCGACCGGCACTTCGCCGACCAGCCAGGCGTTGTGCGCCTGATCGAGCGCCTGGCGCATCGCGGCCTCGTC
>JAYVVB010000087.1:0-3617 GCA_043787455.1 Rhizobacter sp. | reverse complement strand
GGTACGCGTAGGGCGCGAGGAATCCTTCGCCGCCGACCTTGTTGTTGCTGTGGTACAGGTTCGTCTGGTTGTCGATGTAGAAGCCGATGCCGCTCAGCGAGCCGGGGCCGTCGTACTTGCCTGTCGTGGTCTTGATCGTCGGCGTGCCGCCGTGCTTGGTGACGAGGAAGAGGTCGGTCGCGCCGGCCTTGGCGAGCAGGTCGCGCAGGGCGATCCGCATGTCGTGCGATTCCGGGGTCTCGGTCCACAGCTCGTCCTGGAGCGCGAACAGGCGCGGATCGCGGATCATCGCGCGCAGCACCGGTGTGCCGGGGCGTGCGCGCAGCAGCAACTGCTCGACCTCGGCGACAGCAATGCGATCGAAGACGGCGTCGGACACGGGCAGCGCGGTGCGCTCGTTCGGATTGAGCCGCGTGCCGACGTCGGGACGCCGGCTGACGACGCTGAACTCGTCGCCGACGAGGGAGACGATGGCGTAGGTGCGGCCCGGCGCGGACGCGACCGCGGAAGCGGCGGCCGGTTGCGCGGCGGCCGGCCGCGCCGTCGAGAGCGCGGCTAGCGCGACGGCAGCGACAAGCAAGCGGCGAAGGTTGATCTCAATGCTCATGGCGAGTCTCCGGAGCGAGGGTTCAGGGCGTGGCCGGATCGGCCGGCAGGTCTTCGACGAGCGCATAGCCGCTGCCGCGCAGGGTGCGGATCGGGTCGTGCAAGGGCGCGATCGCCTTCATCTTGGCGCGCAGCGTCTTGACGTGGGCATCGACGGTGCGGTCCATGCTGTCGCTGTCGTCGCCCCAGACGCGATCGAGCAGGGCCTCGCGCGTGAACACGTGGCCGGGTCGCGACGCGAGTGTCTTCAGAAGGCCGAACTCATAGCGCGACAGCTCGAGCGTGCGGCCGTAGTAGCGGATCTGCATGCGACCTTCGTCGACGCTGATCGGGCTCGCGGCCGCGGCTGGCGTGGCGACCGTGGCCGCGCGCTGACTGCGGCGCAGGATGGAGCGCACGCGCGCGACCAGCTCGCGCGGCGAGAACGGCTTGGCGATGTAGTCGTCGGCGCCGAGCTCGAGGCCGACGACGCGATCGATCTCGTCGCTGCGCGCGGTGAGGAACACGACCGGCACGTCGCTCGCCTCGCGCAGGCGCTTGAAGATCTCGAAGCCGGACGCGTCGGGCAGGCCGACGTCGAGGACGACGAGCGCGGGCGGCGTCGCCCGCGCGTTGGCCAGCGCCTCCTCGCCGGTCGCGCACCACGCCGGCTCGAAGCCGTCGGTGCGCAACGCGTACTGGAGCGTGTCGGCGATGCCGGGCTCGTCTTCGACGATCAGGATCCGCGGTTTCATCCCCTCTCCCGCCTGCGGGAGGGGGTTAGGGTGGGGGTCCGGGCCGGGCACGTACCGCCCTCACCCCGACCCTCTCCCGCACGCGGAAGAGGGAGAAAGGCGGATCTCATTCCGCCGGCAGAAAGCCTTCGATCGAGAGGTAGCGCTCGCCGGTGTCGTAGTTGAAGCCGAGCACGGTCGCACCGGCAGCAAGCTCGGGCAGTTTCTGCGCTATCGCCGCGAGCGTCGCGCCCGACGAGATGCCGACGAGGATCCCTTCCTCTCGCGCCGAGCGTCGTGCCATTTCGCGTGCGGCCTCGGCCTCGACCAGGATGACGCCGTCGAGCAGGTCGACGTGCAGGTTCTTCGGCACGAAGCCGGCGCCGATGCCCTGGATCGGATGCGGACTCGGCTGGCCACCGCTGATCACCGGCGAGGCGCTTGGCTCGACCGCGTAGACCTTCAGTTTGGGCCACATCTTCTTCAGCACCAGGGCGCAGCCGGTGATGTGGCCGCCGGTGCCGACGCCGGTAATGAGCGCGTCGATGCCGCTGGGAAAATCGGCGGCGATCTCCTCGGCGGTCGTGCGCATGTGGACGTCGATGTTGGCCGCGTTGTCGAACTGCTGCGGCATCCAGGCGCCGGGCGCGGACTTGGAAAGATCGGCGACGATCTCCTGCGCCCGCGCGATCGCGCCGTTGACGCCCTTTTCGCGCGGCGTCAGCTCGAAGCGGGCGCCGTAGGCGAGCATCAGGCGGCGGCGCTCGACGCTCATGCTGTCGGGCATCACGAGGACGACCTTGTAGCCCTTGACCGCACCGACCATCGCCAGGCCGACGCCCGTGTTGCCGGACGTCGGCTCGACGATCGTCGCGCCGGGCTTGAGCGCTCCGGACGCTTCGGCAGCCTCGACCATCGCCAGCGCGATCCGGTCCTTGATCGAGCCGCCCGGGTTGGCTCGCTCGCTCTTCACGTAGACGTTGTGCGACGTCCCGAAGAGCCGGTTGATGCGGATGTGGGGCGTGTTGCCGATCGTGTGCAGGACGTCGTTGGCAAGCATGGCGATCCTGGGTGGTGGCGAGTCGGGGCGATTATGGATCCGGCCGAGGCGACAATTCGGCCATGCCGACCCCCCTCTTGAACGACACCTTTTTGCGTGCCTGCCTGTCGCAGCCGACCGAGTACACGCCGGTCTGGCTGATGCGCCAAGCCGGCCGCTATCTGCCCGAATACCGCGCGACGCGCGCGCGCGCGGGCAGCTTCATGGGCCTGGCGACGAACCCCGATTTCGCGACCGAAGTGACGCTGCAACCGCTCGCTCGCTTTGCGCTCGACGCCGCCATCCTCTTCAGCGACATCCTCACCGTGCCCGACGCGATGGGCCTTGGCTTGTCCTTCGCCGAAGGCGAGGGCCCGCGCTTTCAGCATCCGATCCGCGACGAGGCCGCGGTCGCGCGGCTCGAAGTGCCCGACATGGCGAAGCTGCGCTACGTCTTCGATGCGGTCGCCTCGATCCGGCGCGCGCTCGCTGGCCGCGTGCCCTTGATCGGCTTTGCCGGCAGCCCGTGGACGCTCGCCTGCTACATGGTCGAGGGCTCCGGCTCTGACGACTATCGGCTCGTCAAGACGATGCTCTACGCGCGCCCGGACCTGTTGCATCGCATCCTCGCTATCAACGCCGAGGCCGTCGCGCGCTACCTCAACGCGCAGATCGATGCAGGCGCGCAAGCCGTGATGATCTTCGACAGCTGGGGCGGCGTCCTCGCCGACGGCGCGTTCCAGAGCTTCAGCCTGGCCTACACCGAGCGCGTCCTGAAGCAGCTCAAGCGCGACGCCGACGGCCGGCGCGTGCCGCACATCGTCTTCACCAAGGGCGGCGCGCCCTGGCTCGAAGCGATCGCCAGCGCCGGCGCCGACGTCGTCGGCGTCGACTGGACCGTGGACCTCGCTTCGGCCCGCCGCCGAGTCGGCGACGGCGTCGCCTTGCAAGGCAACCTCGACCCGGCGGTGCTGTTCGCGGGCGACGCTGCGGTCCGCAGGGAAGCCGCGAACGTGCTGGCGAGCTTCGGTCACGCCGAAGGCAGCACGACGCGCAACGGCCACGTCTTCAACCTCGGCCACGGCATCAGCCAGCACACGCCGGCGGAAAGCGTCGCCGTCCTCGTCGAGGCCGTCCATTCCTTGTCGCGAGCGTCACGCGAAGCTGCGTCGACCTGAACAGATCCTGCGCGCCGTTTGCTCGTGAAGTTTTGCGGGTGAGTGAGCACTAAGGGCTTGACTTATCCCCATGACTTGGTC
>JAYVVB010000086.1:0-9044 GCA_043787455.1 Rhizobacter sp. | reverse complement strand
ATCGGCTCGTCACCTGAGGGAGCGGGTCGCGAGCAAGATCGCAGTCCCGGCCATGGAAGGCCTGCCGTGCGTCGACACGGGGCTAGTCGAGGGTGTCCCGCTGGTGCTGGGCAGTCTGGCGCTGGAGCCGCTTCACACGCCCGGTCACACGGACGGCCATTTTTCGTATCGCCTCGCGGATCGGGTCTTCACCGGCGACGCGCTCCTGATCGAGGGTTGCGGCCGGACCGACTTCCAAAATGGCGACGCTCGTGCGCTCTACCGGAGCGTGACGGAGAAGCTCTTCGCGCTTCCCGATGACGTACTCGTGTATCCCGGGCACGACTACAACGACCGTCGGGTGTCGTCGATCGGCCAGGAAAAGCGACGCAATCCGCGCCTGGGGAATGGCCGATCCCTCGCCGAATTCGAGTTGTTGATGTCGCGCCTCGACCTGCCGTATCCAAAGTTCATCGACTACGCCGTGCCCGGCAACCGGCAATGCGGCGTGTGTCCGACCGACCTGCCCGAACAGCTGCGGGGCTACTGCGGTCCCATGCTCGAGAGCCGACAAGGCTGATGCGATGACGACAGCGCACCACAAGGCATCGTCGGCCGCCGTCACGCCCGGCATCGAGGTGGAGCAGCTCGCCGCAGCGGCGGAGGATGCGGCGAGCCTACTGAAGTCGCTCGCGAACCCCGATCGGCTGCTGCTGCTGTGCAACCTTGTCGAAGAAGAGCGCAACGTGTCGGCGCTGGAGGCTCTGACCAGCATCCGCCAGCCGACCTTGTCGCAGCAGCTCGGCGTCCTGCGCGACGAAGGCATCGTCGAGACCCGCCGCGACGGCAAGTTCATCTTCTACCGGATCGCTTCGGCACCGGCCCTGGCCGTGCTCCAGACGCTCTACGACAACTTTTGCCGGCCGCAGAAAGCGCCGGGGTCGCGCCGCAGCGCTGCCCCGAAGAAAGAGAGAACACGTTGACCATCGACTACGCTCATTTCACACCCTGGCCATCGCTCGTTGGCGGCCTTGTCATCGGCCTCAGCGCGTCGATCTACGTTCTTGGCCTGGGCCGCATCGCCGGGATCGTCGGGACCACATTGCAAGCGCTGCTCCACGGCTCGCTGCGCTCACAGGGCACGCGGCTCGCCTTCCTCGTCGGCATGGTGGTCGCGGCACCCGTGTGGATCCTCTTTCGGCCCCTGCCGCCGATGACCTCGGTCGCCGACATCGGCACGCTTTTGGTGGCCGGCCTGCTCGTCGGAGGCGGGACGCGCATGGGCAACGGCTGCACCAGCGGTCACGGCGTCTGCGGTCTGAGCCGCTTTCGCTTCGCTCGCTGGCCAATGTGGCTGCGTTCATGGGCGCCGGTGTGGTGTCCGTCTACGTCACTAAGCATTTGCTCTGAGATCCGTCGCCATGTCACTCTTTATTGCCTTGACCAGCGGCCTATTGTTCGGTCTCGGGCTGATCGCCTCGGGCATGACCGATCCCGCCAAGATCCAAGGCTTCCTCGACTTGTTCGGACGGTGGGATCCAAGCTTGGCTTTCGTCATGGTCGGCGCCATCCTGGTGGCTGCCGTGGGCTTCGCCCTGGCGCGGCGCCGCAAGGTTGCGTGGACGGGCGCGAAGATGGATCTGCCGCGGAACAAGCGCGTCGACAAACGCCTTCTGGTCGGCGGCGCGAGTTTTGGAGTCGGCTGGGGGATGGGCGGCTTGTGTCCCGGCCCGGCGCTCGCGGCCTTGGGCGCAGGCTTTCCGCCCGCATTGTGGTTCGTCGCCGCGATGCTCGTCGGCATGTGGCTGCACGACCGCTTCCTGAGTTCCATTTGGTTGGATCACTGACGTTGAGCGTCGATCGGTTCGGCCCGCGCCGCCGGCCGGCCGCAACGCCGCAGTGCCGTGGATCGCGACCATGCTCGTTGCCCTGATCCTCGGCGTGCTGGTGGGCGCGGTTCTCGGCCTGACAGGGGCCGGCGGCGGCATCCTGGCGGTGCCGGCGCTCGTGGTGGGACTCGGCTGGTCGATGCAGCAGGCCGCGCCCGTGGCCCTGATCGCCGTCGCGGGCGGTGCCGCCATTGGGGCGATCGAAGGCTTTCGACGTCGTCTCGTACGCTATCGTGCTGCGATCCTGATGGCGGCGACAGGAATCCCGGTGACATTCATCGGAATCCGGCTCGCGCATTCCGTTCCGCAGCGCGTCCTCCTGGCTGTCTTCGCCCTTGTGATGCTCGTCGTCGCGGCTCGCCTTCTCTGGCAAGCGTTCCAACCTTCGAGTTCTGCAGCGCAGTCGGACCGCGTCGTCGGCCGCATGAACCTCGCGTCCGGACGCCTGGTCTGGAACGCATCGACGGCGCTGGTACTGTCGGGTATTGGCGCGCTGACAGGCTTCATGACCGGCTTGCTCGGCGTCGGCGGCGGCTTCGTGATCGTGCCCTTGTTGCGCAGGTTCACCGACATCGACATGCACAGCATCGTCGCAACTTCGCTGTTTGTCATCGCCATCGTCGGTATCGGCGGCGTCTGCTCGGCACTGCTCGGCGGCGCGAACTTGCCACGCGAGGCGACGCTGCTGTTCACTGGCGCAACGGCTGCCGGCATGCTGGTCGGCCGGCTGGCCTCGCGACGACTGTCGGCGGCGCAGGTTCAGCTCGGATTCGCCGCCGTCGTTCTCGCCGTCGCAGTCGAGCTTCTCGTCAAGGCTGCTGCGCTTTGAGGCGCCGCATTCTGCGATGAATCCGATCTCCGTCGCGATCGGTCCTCTGGCCCTGCCGACGACTTGGGTCGTGGGGGTGATGAGCATCGCCATCGCCGCCGCCGTCGGCCACTGGGTGGGGCGCAGGCACCGGGCTGGCGTGGGGGCCGTCCTGCTCGACATGCTCTTCGCGGCCGCTGTCGCCGCGCGTGTCGGCTTCGTCGTGACCTGGTTCGCCCTGTACCGCGCCGAGCCGTGGTCAGTCCTCGACATTCGCGATGGCGGCTTTCTGTGGTGGGCCGGTCTCGTCGCCGCGGGCCTCGTGGCGCTGTGGCAAGGGTGGCGTCGCCAGGCGTTGCGAAAGCCCTTGGCGCTCGGCCTCGTCGCCGGCGCCATGGGTTGGCTCGCCGCACCGGGAGCGCTTCGCTTCGGCGTCGACCCGACAGTCACGGACCTGGCAGCGGTGTCGCTCGTCACGCCGCAAGGGCATCCCGCCACGCTGGCGGCCTTGGCGGGCGGCAAGCCGATGGTCGTCAACCTGTGGGCGACGTGGTGCCCGCCGTGTCGGCGCGAGATGCCGGTACTCACGACGGCGCAGCGCGAGACGGGCGACGTGACGTTCGTGTTCGCCAATCAGGGCGAGGACGCTTTCACCCTCGATCGGTACCTCGTCGAGCAGCAGCTTGCGCCGGCCAATCTCGTGCTCGACCCCGCGAAAGGGCTGGGCCGCAACTATGGAACGATGGCGCTGCCCACCACGCTCTTCTTCGATGCGAATGGCCGACTCGTCGACACGCACCTCGGCTCGCTCTCGGCGGCGTCGTTGGCGAGCAAGCTCGCGTCGCTGAGATCCTCTTCCAGCCCCAGTTCCGGCCCCAGCGCGACGCCAGCGCGCTAGCCGCAGATCGCGCAGCATGGCGTCGGCAGTGCTGCCTTGGAACAGCTGGCAATTGCCGCAGTGCTGCGCCACGGCATGCTTAGGACATTTCTTGACGTCGACCATCGCCGAGTCATGCCGATAGCCGAGCGCCATGGCTTGAGGATCGCTCTCGTCGACCTTCGGAAAATCGGCCGCCATCACACGCGACTGCGCGACGCCAAGCAGGGACGCGGTAGCCACGCGTGAAGCACGAAACGGCGGCGGCTGGTGTGATTCATCGAGGATCCTATGCGGGTTAGAAAGTGAAATGGTCGTCCTCGATGGCGACGGCGACAGCAAGATTTGATGCGGCCACTGCCCTCAATGTCTTGCTGCCCTGAGCGCGTCGCGCTCGACATTCAGATAGGCCTGGTAGGCGTTGCGCCGATTGGCGGCTTCGAAAGCGGGCAACGCCGCGAACCGCGACCAGTCGATCTGCCGGTAGGCCGCGTCGAAGTCCAGGCCGTGCTCGAAGGCGGCCGAGACCTGGCTGCGGAGGTAGACCAAGTAGTCGCGCGTCTGCGCGAGGTCCGTCAAGGCATCGGTCGAATACGGGCCGTGGCCGCCCACGACGACCTTGGGCTTCAGTGCGATGACGCGGTCGAGCGCGCCGAGCCATGCGCTCACGTCGGCATCGGCGACGAACGGAATGCGGCCGGTAAAGACGAGGTCGCCGACGAAGAGCACCTGGTCCTCCTCGACCATCATCATCAGGTCCTCCGGCGTGTGTGCCGGCCCCGCATGCATGACGCGGAAATGAAGTCCACCGAGCGCGAACGCAGTGTCTTCTCCCAGATACCGCGTCGGCACGACGATGCGCGTGCGCGCGTTGACCCATGGCGCGAGCGACTGCCGCCGCTCGGCCAGCCGTGCGGCCGGCGCCTCGGATGCGAGGTAGTCGCGAACCGATTCGTGGGCCCAGATGTCGACTCCGGCACGTTGCAGCGCCTGCAGGCCGTAGAAGTGATCCGAGTGGTAGTGGCTGACGATGATGCGCCGAACCGGCTGGGGCGTCGTCCGCGCGATGGCGTCGGCCAGGCGCTTGCCGAGCGCCGGCGTTCCGAGCGCGTCGAAGACCACCACTCCATCACCCGTGACGACGAATCCGGCGTTCGAGTTGAAGCCCTCGTTCGCGGTCGCGACGGCCCCGGCCTGGCCCTCGACGTAGAAGCTGTGCGGCGCCACCTGGACGACCTTCATCGGGATGCGGCTCGCTTCGAACTCGCGCACGCTGTCCTGCGAGTGGACCGCAGTCGCGAACACGGCCGCTCCCAGACTCAGGATCGTCGTGAGCAGACGGAGCCGGCTCACTGGCCGAGTTCGAGGTCGTCACGCACCGCCGCCAGGCCCGCTTCGCCACACGCCTCGTCGAGCTTTCCCGATGGCGCGCCCGACACGCCGATGGCGCCAATCTGCTGACCCGCTGCGGCAATGGGCAGGCCGCCCCCGACCATCGCCACGCCAGGCAACTGACGGATGCCGTTCGAGTCCGTCGCTGCGGCCGTCGCCTTCTCCAGCACGCTCGTCGCGCTCCTGAAGCTGACCGCGGTCCAGGCCTTGCGCGTCGCCGCATCGGGCGTGTGCATACCGGCGAGCGGATCGCGCAGCAGCGCCAGGACGACTCCCGATCGGTCGGTCACCGCAACCGCGACCAGCGCGCCCTTGGCACGACAGTCGGCCAGCGCAGCCCTCGCCGCCGTCAGGGCGGTCTCGAATCCGATCGACGCCAGCTTGATCATCGCGGGCTCGGCCGCGGCCGCGTTCGTCGCGAGACCCGCCACGAGCACTGCCGCCACGAGAACCGCACCGCGCGTACTCACGCTGCCATCCCGGGATTACCGTCGACGCCGATCAGCATCGGCCGGTTCAGCTTGCGTGCACCGACGGTCCTGTGATCGCGAAGGTAGGCTTCGACGACTTCCCAGATCGGCTCGCCCCTGGCGCCCTCCGCGACGGGCGCCCAGCCACCGACCTGGTAGGTCTTGCCCGCCTCGATCGGCTTGCCGTCGAGACGCATGTCCGAGATGCGCGAGCCGATCTTCGCATTCGGCGTGCAGGTGTATGCGAGCCCGCCGACGCGCACCATGTCACCGCCTTGCTGGTAGTAGGGATCGGGGTTGAACAGGTTGTCGCAGACGTCCTCGAGGATGACCTTGATCGTCTCTCCGGTCATCGGCGTCAGCGTCGTGTAGGGGTAGGTGATCGCGAGCTGGTCCATCATCAGTTCGCGCGTGATCTTTTGTCCGGGCAGCAGCGTCGTGCCCCACCGAAAGCCGGGCGAGAACGCGATCTCCGCGCCCTTGACTTCCATGATCGCGTCGAGGATGAGCTGGTCCCAGGTGCCGTTGAAGTTGCCGCGCCGGTACAGCAGCCCTTCGCTCACCGCGAGGGTTTCGTCGAGCTTGGCCGCGAAGGGCGCGCGTGCCTTGTCGAGGTGGGCCTGCATCTCGCGATCGGCCGGCAGCAGGTTCGCGAAGATCGGCATCAGCCGATAGCGGTAGTCGCGGATGCGGCCGCCGCGGACATCGAAATCGAGCACGCCCAGGAACTTCGTGTTCGAGCCCGCGTTGGTGACGAGGGTCTGCCCGCCACGGTTCTTCACGATGACCGGGACCGGCACGCCGTCATGGGTGTGCCCACCGAGGATGGCGTCGACGCCGGAGACGCGGCTCGCCATCTTCAGGTCGACGTCCATGCCGTTGTGCGACAGCACGACGACCACCTGCGCGCCCTTGCCGCGCACCTCGTCGACCATCTTCTGCAGGTTGTCGTCCTGGATGCCGAACGACCAGTCGGGGATGAGATAGCGCGGGTTCGCGATCGGCGTATAAGGAAACGCCTGGCCGATGACAGCGACAGGCACGCCGTTCATCAGCCTGATCACGTAAGGCGCGAAGACCGGATCGCCGAAGTCGGTCGTCTTGATGTTCTGCGCCAGAAAGCTCGTGTGGCCGGCGAGATCCTTCTCGACGATCTCCTGCACGCGCTTGGCCCCCAGCGTGAACTCCCAGTGTCCGCTCATGCAGTCGACGCCGAGCAGCTTGCAGGCGTCGACCATGTCCTGGCCATTCGTCCACAGCGACGTCGCGGAGCCTTGCCAGGTGTCGCCGCCGTCGAGGAGCAGCGCATCGGGGCGGGAGGCGCGCAGGCGCTTGACGAGGGTCGCGAGATGCGCAAATCCGCCCACCCGACCGTACGTGCGCGCCGCCTCTTCGAAGTCGAGGAAGGTGAATGCATGGGCGCGAGCGGTGCCCGGCGCGATGCCCGCCTGCTTGAGCAGCTGCTCGCCGACCAGATGCGGCGGGCGACCGGTCGCCTCGCCCAGCCCGAGGTTGACGCTCGGCTCGCGGAACTCGATCGGCATCAGCTGCGCGTGGCAGTCGGTGAAGTGCAGGAAGCTGACGTTGCCGAACCGCGGAGCGTCGTAGAGCCGCTCGGCGGCGCCCGGCTCGGCGGCCAAGGCGCCGCGATGCTCGAGCGCCATCCCGCCTGCGGATGCGATCGCCAGCATGTGCACGAACTCCCGCCGACCGATGCTCATCCCGTTTCGGACCTATTTGTTGACGGGCGACTGGGGATCGAGAAGCAGCGCCATGAGGTCCTGCATCTGCGTGGCCGTCAGCACGTGCGCCGAGCCGAAGCGCGGCATGATCGAGCAGGCGTTGTAGGCCTTCGCGTCGTAGAGCTTTCCCCACGTGTACTGCACGATCGGCGCGGCAGCCGCGCTCGACGGGTCCCGCACGCCGCGCAGCTTGCCGTAGTTGTAGAGGCTCGGCCCGAGCGTGCCGTAGGCGATCTCGGCCTCGCTCAGCTCGTGGCAGTTGTAGCAGTTGCCGCCGTTGGCCACGCCCGCCGGATCCGACCATGTCATCCCGCGCCCGTTCTGCGCGAGCTTCTCGCCCTCGCGCCAGTCGCCGAGGTAGCGGCCATCCGGCGGCGGTTTCACCGCCGCGAGTTCGCGGGTCTCGAGCTGGCGCATGACATCGGCCGTCGGCGGCGTCTCCGCAGAGCACGCGCGCTGCAGGGGGTCCTGCTCGATGCGATCGAGCGTCGCCTGACCTTGAGCGCTGAACGAGCTCTTGATCATCGCCAGCGCCATCGCCTCGTAGTCGGGCGCCGGCGTCGAAGCGGGCGTCGCGCAACCTGCGACAGTGGCGAGCGCGCACGTGGCAAGCCAAGCGATTGAACGTTTGCGTGGATGTCGCATGGTGTGTCGGTCAGCGCTTGAGGGCCGGCGCGATGGACTCGCCACCGCGAGCGGTCACACCCAGATAGACGCTCAGCGCGATCGTCGCGTCGGAGGTGAATCCGGGATACGGGAAGCGCTGCTGCCGGTAGCAGTCGCTCAAGCGTCTCTGCATGCTCCAGAGCTCGCCGCTCGAGACGCGATAGGCCGGCCACGCGCCGAAGCCTGCGCTTGCGCCCTTCTGCGTGGTCAGGTCGGGGAGGTCCTGCAGTCGGATGCGCTTGCCTCCCTGGCCGTGACAGGACGCGCACGAGAAGTCGTACGGTCCGCCCCGGAAGTAGAAGACACGCTTGCCCGCTTCGTACATGTCCTTTTCCTTCTGGTGCGCCTGCGGCAGGCTGAACTTCAGGCCGCGGGATTCGCTGGCGATCCAGGCGACCAGTCCTTCGAGCGTCACCTGCTCGCCCTTGCCGAACGGAGTCCTCGCGGTCTCGGCGGAGTCGAAGCCCTGCAGCTCCTGCATGCAAGTGAGCAGGCGCGACTCGAGGTCCTGGACGCGGCCCGTGTCGGCGAAATAGCGCGGTAGCTGGGTGAAGGCTCCCGCGATGACGCCCGGCCCCTGGCCGAGGTCGCAGCGTTGCAGGGATGCCTTCTTCGGGCCGCGAGGCGCTTTCCAGAGCGCTTCGCCGCGGGCCTCCCACAACTCGGCCGGATTGCCGTCGGCGAGCATCGCCCGGTACTGGGCGATGCCGTCGCTCGAGGTCTGGGCGATCGCTCCCGTTCCGCACGCGACGAGCGCGGCGACGATCAAGCTTTTCATGGTGTCTCCTGACTCGAAGTGCGGCAACGCGCGCTCGCGGCTACGAGATCGTGGCTTCGTCGGTGCGTGTCTCGCCCATGTTGTCGACCCAGGTGACGGCGACCTTGTCGCCCGACTTGGCGCCCTTGAAGCGGAACTGGAGGAACGGGTTCTGCGAGACCGCCTGGCCCCACTTCGCGGCCAGCACCGTTTTGCCGTTGCTCACGGCCTTGACGTCGTTGATGAAGTGCGGCGGGATCGTCTTGCCCGTCGCATCCTTGCGAAAGCCTGTCTCCATCGGGTGGGCCATGAGTACTCTGACGTCGGTCACGCCGTCCTTGGCCTGGGCGCGAATGCGCATCGGGTCAGCCATGTCTGTCTCCTCTGAAGTTGCGGGGATCGGAGCGCCTCAGCCGCCGCAGCCGCCGAGAGTCACCTTGGTTTCCTTGGACGCCGAGTAGAGC
>JAYVVB010000085.1:0-3038 GCA_043787455.1 Rhizobacter sp. | reverse complement strand
TGCCGACAGTGGCCGCACGACTACTTGGCGTTGACCACTTCCTGCAGCAGCGACTTCAGCTCGGGCGTGCTCGCGAACTTGTCCCAGACGGGCTTCTCGACGTCGACGAAGCTCTTCTTGTCGATCTCAGAGTTGGGGATGATCCTGGCGCCGCTCTTGAGCACCGCGACGCGCGCCTCCTTCTCCTTCGCGTCCCAGAGCTGCACGTAGTAGGGGACCGATTCCTTCGCGGCCTTGCGCAGAGCCGCCTGCTCGGCCGGCGTCAGCGTCTCCCAGATCTTCTTCGAGAACACCAGCACTTCGGGCGACATGACGTGCATCGTCTCGGAGAACACCGGCGCCGACTCGAAGTGCTTGGTCTCCTCGTACGATGGAATGTTGTTCTCGGCCGCGTCGATCAGGCCCGTCTTCAGGCCCGTGTACACCTCGGCGAACGGCATCGGCGTCGGCGAGGCGCCCATCGCGTTGATCAGGCTCACCCACAGGTCCGACTGCTGCACGCGGACCTTGAGGCCCTTCATGTCGGCGACGTTCTTGATCGGCTTTTTCGCGTACATCGAGCGCGCGCCGCTTTCGTAGAGGCACAGGCCCACGAAGCCGGCCTTGTCGAAGGCGGCGAGGATCTTGTCGCCCTGCGCGCCGTACATCGTCTTCCTGAAGTGGTCGAGATCGCGGAACAGGAACGGCATCGAGGGAATCATCGATTCGGGCACGATGCCGTGGAAGGCCGCCGTGCTGACGCGCACCATGTCGATGGCGCCGATCTTCACCTGCTCAACCGTGTCCTTTTCGGAGCCGAGCGCGCTGTCGCTGAAGATCTTGATCTTGTCCTTGCCGTCGGTGGCCTTGGACAGCTGCTCGCCCATGAACATCACGGCGCGGTTGGTCGGATAGTCCTTGGCATGGACGTCGGCGGAGCGGAAGTCGCGCGCCATCGCCTGAGTGGCGAGGACGAGGAGCGCTGCGGCGACGAGGCCGGCGGTCTTGCTGATGCGAAGCGTCATTTCTCTTGTCTCCTGAGGTTCATTCGTAAGGTCCCTTGACGACGAAGCCGCCGCCCTGGAACAGCGTCGCCGGATCGCTCCGGTCGAGCGTCGGTTGGCGCGCCTCGAGGGCGGCGCGGAAGGGCTCGGAGCTGTCGCGCGGGCGATAGCCGATGTGGGACGCGTTGGTGTTGTCCCACCATGTCGTCGAGTTGTCCGACATCCCGTAGACAACGCTGTGGCCGACGACCGGCGCGGTCAGCGCGGCGACGACCAGGCGCTCGAGGTCGTCGTAGCTGAGCCAGGTGGCGAGCATGCGCCGGTCCTTCGGCTCAGGAAGCGACGAGCCGATGCGCAGGCAGACGGTCTCGATGCCGTAGCGATCGAAGTAGAAGCGCGACAGGTTCTCGCCGAAGGCCTTCGAGAGGCCGTAGTGGCCGTCGGGCCGCATCGGCTCTTGCGGCGACACGACCTCGTCCTGGCGATAGAAGCCGGTGACGTGATTGGAGCTGGCGAAAACGACGCGCTTCACGCCGTGGCGCCGCGTCGCCTCGTACAAGTTCCATACGCCGACGATGTTGGCCTCGAGGATCGGCTCGAACGGACCCTCGAGCGAGACGCCGCCGAGATGCACGATCGCGGTGACGCCGTCGACCAGCGCGTCCACCGCGGCTGCATCCTGCAGTCGGGCGACGACGGTTTCCTCGCCCTCGCCCGCGGGCTCCATCGCCGCGACGTCGCTGGTGCGCAGGATGCGGCAGAGGCGCTTCAGCCGAGGCCGAAGGACGCGGCCGAGCCCGCCGGCCGCGCCAGTGAGAAGCAGCCGCTCGAAGGCGGGTGCGGACGCCACGACAGGAGGAGACGAAGGAGTCGCCATAGGGCCGTGATGGTCGGCGTTGGCGAAGCGCGCGCCAATTGGCGAAAGCGCCCTTGCGTCAAGTTGTCTGATGTCGTACAACAGCCCGCTCTCCCTTTCAATGAACGACTTCGCCCTCCTCGAACGCCGCCGCCCGCGCAGCCTCGCGCTCGGCGTCGTCGAGGCCTTGTCGGACCGCATCCGCGACGGCCGCCTCGAGCCCGGCGGCAAGCTCGCCACCGAGGCCGCGCTGATGACCGAGTTCGGCGTCAGCCGCACCGTGATCCGCGAGGCGCTCGCCAACCTCCAGGCCTCGTCGCTGGTCGAGACCCGGCACGGCGTCGGCACTTTCGTCACCGGCCACGGCGATTCGGCCGTGTTCCGCATCCGCTCCGACCAGCTCGCGACCGTGCGCGACGTAATCGCGATGCTCGAGCTGCGCATCGGCATCGAGACCGAAGCGGCCGGGCTCGCGGCGCAGCGCCGCACTGCCGCGAACCTCGAGACCATGCGCGAGGCGCTCGGCGCCTTCACCCATGCGGTCGAGGCCGGCCACGACGCCGTCGGCCCGGACTTCCGCTTCCACCTCGAGATCGCGCGGGCGACGCAGAACGCGCACTTCGAAAGCCTGGTGCAGACCTTCGGCACGGCCATCATTCCGCGCGCCCGGATCGATCCATCGGCCGCGTCGGTCGACGAGCGCCAGGCCTACCTGCGCCGCGTCAACGCCGAGCACGGCTCGATCCTCGATGCGATCGCCGGCAAGGACAGCGAAGCCGCCCGCGCCGCGATGCGCACTCACCTCGCCAACAGCCGCGAGCGGCGGCGCCGTGCCGCGAGCCTGCGTTGACCCGCTCTTGGAGATGACCGCATGACCCTCTGGCGCACCGCTGTTCTGTTCACGAGCCTCGTCCTCGCGCCGCTGGCGGCGGCGGCAGAGACCTGGCCTGGCAAGACGATCCGCATCGTCGTGCCCTACACGCCCGGCGGCTCCTCGGACATCATCGCCCGCGCCATTTCGCAGCCGCTCGCCGTTGCGCTCAAGCAGAGCGTCATCGTCGAGAACAAGGCCGGCGCGAACGGCAACACCGGCACCGACATGGTCGCCAAGTCACCGCCCGACGGCTACACGCTGCTGCTCTGCGACGTCGGCGCGCTCGCCATCACCTCGTCGGTGTACTCGAAGCTGCCCTTCGATC
>JAYVVB010000084.1:0-7742 GCA_043787455.1 Rhizobacter sp. | reverse complement strand
CAGCATGAAGATGAGCCCGAGCGCGTTTCGGCTGTTTTGCAGTTTTTCAAGCATGGATGAGAGAGGCTGGGCCTGGCCGATGGTGCGCGTGCAGCACCGGCCAGGCGGGACACATCAGACTTCGATCAGACCTTGTAGTAGCGCTCGGCGCGCTTTTGCGCGCGCTCGGCCGCCTCTTTCGGCGTCTTGGAGCCGCTCGCTGCTTCGGCCACCATGTTCACGACGATGAAGTCGGCGCCCGCGCCGGCCGAGGCATAGCCCAACCTGCCGGCATAGCCCGCCGGCCGCAGATTCTTCACCGCGTCCCGATACGGCGTGTTCTTCGGATCGGCGGTCCAGACGGCGCTCTTCGCGTAGGCCGCGAGCGGCGGCGCGACGTAGCCGCCGCCGCCGGTCATCCACGGATCGAACTGTTCCTGCTCCATCATGAAGCGCAGGAACTCCTTCGAGGCCTGCGGAAACTTCGTGTACTTCATGATCATCTGGTTGAAGAACAAGTGCGACTCGGTCGGCACGCCGACCGGGCCGACCGGAAACGGCGCGTGCTGAATGTCCTGCGCCATCTCCTTGAGCTTCGGATCCGGCGAGTTCTTCGCCGCCACGTAGATCGAGATGCCGTTGTTGGTGACCGAGATCTGGCCGTCCAGGAAGGCCTTGTTGTTGTTCGGATCGAGCCACGACAGCGTGCCCGGGATGAAGGTCGCGTACAGCTCCTTGCCGTAGTCGAGCGCCTTGGCGGTCTCCGAGCTGTCGATGACGACCTTGTTGTTCTGGTCGACCAGCTTGCCGCCGAACGCCCAGACGAGCCAGTTGCACCACAGGCCGTCTCCGGTCGCGTTGCCGAGCGCCATGCCGCCGGGCGTACCCTTTTCCTTGACGGCCTTCAACAGCTTCAGGAAGTCGTCGGTGTTCTTCGGGAAGGTGTCGAAGCCGGCGGCCTTCACGATGCTCTGTCGATAGACCATCATCGATCCGGCGGCGCCGAGCGGGATCGCGATCCACTTCTTGCCGTCGGGGCGATTGAACTGCTCGCCGGCCGAATACCATCCGCCGTATTTCTTGCCGAGGTAGTTGGCGAGGTCGGTGACGTCGAGCAGCTTGTCGGGATAGAGGTTCGCGTCGTCGTTGGTCGACAGGATGATGTCCGGACCGGCGCCGGTGTTGGCGGCCACCGCCGCCTTTGGTCGGACGTCTTCCCACCCTTCGTTGTCGACGCGCACCGCGATGCCGGTCTTGTCGGTGAATTTCTTGACGTTGACCATGTAGGCGTCGATGTCGCCCTGCACGAACCGGCTCCAGCGCAGGACGCGCAGCGTCGCGCCCTTCTCCGGCTTGAGCGCGAAGGACTGCGCCGAGACCAGCGGCGACCAGAGCGCGCTGCCGGTGCCGACCGCGGCGACGGCGGCGGCGGCGGCGCCAGCGGAACCTTCGAGGAACTTGCGGCGATTGAAAGGGGGCTGGGTCATCGTGGGTCTCCTGTCTTCGGGTGAGTCGTCGTCGAAAGGGAACGGGTAGCGCGCGCGACGGTCACGCTGCGAGCCGCGCGCCGCTTCCGGCGTCGAACAGATGGGCACGCGCCAGGTCGGGCATCAGATGGATGGTGCTGCCGGGCGCGAAGTCGTAGCGCTCGCGAAAGACCGCGGCGATCTCGGCCTGGCCGTGCCGGCACGCGACAAGCGTATCGGCGCCGGTCGGCTCCATGATGACGACGCGCGAAGCGATGCCGCCTTCGCTCGCCAGCTGCAGGTGCTCTGGTCGCGTGCCGAGGACGACCGGCTGGCCGTCGCTGCCGCCCGCACCGGGCGGCGCCGCGAGCAAGGTGCCGTCGTCGAGGACGAGGCTCGCGTCGCCGCCGCTGCGGCGCAGCGTCGCAGGCACGAAGTTCATCGCCGGCGAGCCAATGAAGCCGGCGACGAAGACATTGGCGGGATGGTCGTAGAGCTCGAGCGGCGAGCCGACCTGCTCGATCCGGCCGTCCTTCATCACCACGATCCGGTCGCCCATCGTCATCGCCTCGATCTGGTCGTGGGTGACGTAGACCGAGGTCGTCTTCAGGCGCTGGTGCAGCTCCTTGATCTCGCCGCGCATCGCGACGCGCAGCTTCGCGTCGAGGTTGGAAAGCGGCTCGTCGAACAGGAAGACCTGCGGGTCGCGAACGATAGCCCGGCCCATCGCGACGCGCTGGCGCTGCCCGCCCGAGAGCTGGCGCGGATAGCGATCGAGCAACGCGCTGAGGGCGAGGATCTCGGCGGCGCGGCCGACCTTGGCATCGATCGTCGCCTGGTCCTTCTTCGCGAGCATGAGCGAGAAGGCGAGGTTCTGGCGCACCGTCATGTGCGGGTAGAGCGCGTAGTTCTGGAACACCATCGCGATGTCGCGCTCTTTCGGCGGCACGTCGTTGACGCGTCGGGTGCCGATGCGGATCTCGCCCGAGCTGATCTCCTCGAGCCCGGCGATCATCCTGAGCAGCGTCGACTTGCCACAACCCGACGGTCCGACGAGGACGGTGAACGAGCCGTCGGCGATGTCGATGTCGACGCCGTGGAGCACGGTGGTCTCGCCGAAGCTCTTCTTCACCGACTGGATCGTGACGCTGGCCATGAGGGAATGTCGCAAGCGCGGCGAGCCCGCGCCGGCGAAGTATCGGCAAGGGCGTTCGACGCCGCCATGAGGGCACACCGGTAGATGGGGGCCGAGGTCAATTCGTATGATGACCCGATCACCATGTTGCATCGCGCCAGCGCCGCCTCCCTTCGCGCCTCGGCCGGCGCGGCCGAGATCTCTCCGCTCGTCGCCGAGCGCCTGTCCGATCGTCTCGCGGCCCGCCTCGGCGGCCAGATCGACGCCGGCGCGCTCCGTCCTGGCGATCGCCTGCCGACCGAGCAGCGCCTCGCCGAAGCCCATGGCGTCTCGCGCACGGTCGTGCGCGAAGCCGTGCACCAGCTGCGCTCGCGCGGGCTCGTGCGCTCGCGCCAGGGCTCGGGCGTCTTCGTCACCGCGGCGCCGCCGGGCGAAGCGCTCACGCTCGACCTGGCGCTGATCGGCTCGCTCGACGACGTCCTGCGCGTTCGCGAGGTGCGCCGCGCGCTCGAGGCCGAGTCGGCGGCGCTCGCCGCCGAGCGCGCCAGCCGCGCCCAGGTCGCGGGCTTGCGCAAGGCGCTCAGGGCGATCGACCGCAGCAGCGCCGAGCAGCGCGATGGCGTCCAGGAAGACCTCGCCTTCCACCGCCTGCTCGCCGAAGCCGCCGGCAACCCGCACTTCGCTCGCATGCTCGAATTCCTGGAGCAGTACACGACGGAAGCCATGCGTGTCACGCGCCGCAACGACGCGACCCGGGCGGACTTCGTCGAAGCCGTGCGCATGGAGCATGCGGCGATCGTCGACGCCATCGCCGCCGGCGATGGCGCATCGGCGCGCCGCTGCGCTATCCAGCATATGCGCCGCGGCGACCGGCGCATGCGCAGCGCCGAGCCGATCGTCGTCACCCCGAGGAGACCCCGTCGATGAAGATCCTGATCACCGGCGGGGGCGGCTTCGTCGGCTCGCGCCTCGCCGCTGCCCTGCTCGCGCGCGGACGCCTCGCCGGCGCCGCTATCGAGCGCATCGTCCTTGCCGACCAGGTCGCGCCCCGACCTGCGCTGACGAGCGACCGGCGCGTCGAAGCGCGCGTCGGCCCGCTCCTGTCGCAATGCGAAGCACTCGGCCAGGAAGGCTTCGACGGCGTGTTCCATCTTGCCTCGGCCGTCTCGGGCGAGTGCGAGGCCGACTTCGACCTCGGCCTGCGCTCCAACCTCGACACGACGCGCGCGCTCCTCGACGCGCTGCGCGCTGCCTCGGCGCGCGGTGGCAAGCCGGCGCGGCTGGTGTTCTCGAGCTCGGTCGCGGTCTACGGACCCGATCCTTCGAAGCCCTTGCCCGACCTCGTCGGCGACGACACGCTGCCGGCACCGAAGACCTCCTACGGCACGCACAAGCTGGTGTGCGAGCACCTCATCGCCGACTATTCGAGAAAGGGCTACGTCGACGGCCGGTCGGCGCGGCTGATGACCGTGACCGTGCGTCCCGGCAAGCCCAACGGCGCGGCCTCGTCGTTCTTCTCCGGAATCATCCGCGAGCCGCTCGCCGGCATCGAGGCGATCTGCCCGGTCGCGCCCGAGGTATCGCATCCCCTCACCTCCGTGGCGCGCACGGTCGAGGGCCTGATCGCGGTCTACGAGGCGAGCGTCGAGGAAATAGGCGGCCGCCTCGCGCTCAACCTGCCGGCGATCAACGCCACCGTCGCCGACATGCTCGCCGCGCTCGAGGAAGTCGCCGGACCGGCGGTGAGAAAGCTCGTGCGCTTCGAGCGCGACGAGACCGTCGCCGGCATCGTCGCCAACTGGTCGCGCGGCGCCACCGCGGCACGCGCAGCGCGACTCGGCCTCGTCGCCGACAAGAGCTTCGCCGACATCATTCGCCAGTACATCGCCGATTGCCGGGCCGCGCCCGACGCGGCGCTGACGCTCAAAGGCCTGAACTTCGAGGAACGCCGCTCATGAACCAGATCGATCTCGCCGGCCGCGTCGCCATCATCACTGGAGGTGCCCAGGGCATCGGCTATGCCATCGCCGAGCGCATGCTCGGCTCGGGCGCGTCGGTCGTGCTCTGGGACGCCGACGCGGGCAAGCTCGCCGAGGCCAAGGCCTCGCTCGGCCGCGCCGGCAAGGTCTTCGTCGAGCAGGTCGAGCTGACGAGCGAGACCGACGTCGCCGCCGCCACGACGCGCAGCATCGCCGCGGCGGGAAAGATCGACATCCTCGTCAACAACGCCGGCATCACCGGCGGCAACGCGCCGACCTGGGAGCTCGCGCCCGACGTCTGGCGCCGCGTGATCGAGGTCAACCTGGTCGCGCCCTATCTCGTCTGCCGGGCGATCGTGCCGCACATGGTCGAGAACAGCTACGGCCGGATCATCAACATCGCCTCGGTCGCCGGCAAGGAAGGCAATCCGAACGCCTCGCACTACAGTGCGTCGAAGGCCGGCCTCATCGCTCTCACCAAGTCGCTCGGCAAGGAGCTCGCCGGCAAGGGCGTGCTCGTCAATGCGGTCTCGCCCGCGGCAGCGAAGACGGCGATGTTCGCGACCATGACGCGACAGCACATCGACTTCATGCTGTCGAAAATCCCGATGGGGCGCTTTCTCGAAGTCGGCGAGGCGGCGGCGATGGTCGCGTGGCTGGCCTCCGAGGACTGCTCGTTCACGACCAGCGCGGTCTTCGATCTTTCCGGCGGGCGGGCCACGTACTAGCTTCGGCATCGACTGGCGGCCCGGCGATTGCCTGGCGGGCCCCGATGGCAGATCCGATCACCCCACCCGCCCGGCTCGGGCTACAGCTTGCGATCGGCGCGCTGCTGCTGATCGCGGCCGCCTGGCTCTTCGGCGCGATCGCCGAAGACGTCGTCACGAGCGACCGGCTCACCGTCGTCGACGCCCAGCTCGCAGAGTGGCTGCACGAGCGCGCGACGCCGGCGATGACGCGCTGGGTGCTGGTCGTCACGAACCTGCATTCGACGATCGCGATCTCGTGCTACAGCGCGCTCGTCGCCCTGTACTTCGTGCATGCGCGGCAATGGCGCCGGTTCTCGACCCTCGTCGTCTGCCTCGCGGGGGGCCTGGCGCTGAACGTGCTGATGAAGCTCGCCTTCCATCGCGCCCGACCGTCCTTCGACAACCCGCTGCTCACGCTCGCGAGCTACAGCTTCCCCAGCGGGCACGTCGCCGGCAGCACGATCTTATATGGGCTCGGCGTGGTCTTCGTGTTCGCTCGGACACAGAGCTGGAAATGGCGCATCGCCGCCGTGATCCTCGCAGCGCTCGCGATCACGCTGGTCGCATTCACGCGCGTCTACCTCGGCGTCCACTACCTGAGCGACGTCGGCGCCGCCTTCGCCGAGGGCGTCGCGTGGCTCGCCATCTCTTTGACCGCGCTGGACGCGTTCTGGCGGCGCAAGGGCAGGACGCGATGAAGAGCGCCTTCGTCATCCTCAACGCGGGCTCGGGCGGCGGCCACGACAACGTGCGCGTACGGGGATTGACCGATCTCTTCGCGCGCGCAGGCGCGACCGCCGACGTGCACCTGGCGCGTGATGGCAGCGAGATCGCGTCGCTCGCGCGTGACGCGCTCGCGCGCCAGCCAGACATGGTCGTCGCCGGCGGCGGCGACGGCACCGTCAGCAGCGTCGCCGCGGTGCTGGCCGGCAGCACCGTGCCCCTGGGCGTGCTGCCGCTCGGCACGCTCAACCACTTCGCGAAGGACCTCGGCATGCCGCTCGAGATCGAGGCCGCGATCGAACGCATCGTCAACGGCCGGCCGATGCGCGTCGACCTCGGCGAGGTCAACGGGCGGGTCTTCATCAACAACTCGAGCCTCGGCCTCTATCCCGACATCGTCCACGACCGCGAGCGTCAGCGAAAGCGGCTCGGGCTCGGCAAGTGGCCAGCCCTGGTCTGGGCGAGCCTCACGGCGCTGCGACGTTTTTCCTTCATGAGCGTGCGCCTCTCGGTCGACGGCAGCCAGCGGCCGCGCCGAACGCCCTTCGTCTTCATCGGCAACAACGCCTATGTCATGCAGGGCTTCGCGATCGGCGAGCGCACGGCCATCGACCGCGGCCAGCTCAGCCTCTACGTCGTCCATCGTGCCGGGCGACTGCGTCTGATGCAACTGGCGCTGCGCGCGCTCGTCGGTCGACTCGACCAGGAGCGCGACTTCGAGGTGACGCTCGCGACCGAGATCCTCGTCGAGAGCCGCAAGAAGCGCCTGCGCGTCGCGACCGACGGCGAGATCACGATGATGGTGCCGCCGCTGCGCTTTCGCGTCCGGCCGGCGAGCCTCGTCGTCGTCGGCGGCGATCCGCAGCGCGCCAGCGCCGACTGAGAGGCTTGCGTTGCGCACCCTCGTCCATCTCTCCGACCTGCACTTCGGCCGCACCGACCGGAAGGTCCTCGAGCCGCTGCTGGCGACGATCGCCGCGATCCGGCCCGACGTCGTCGTCGTCTCCGGCGACCTGACGCAACGCGCGCGCGCCGCCGAGTTCCGTGCGGCGCGCGACTTCCTCGCCCGCATCGAGGCGCCGATGATCGTCGTGCCCGGCAACCATGACGTGCCGCTCTATCGCGTCTGGGAGCGCTTCCTCAGCCCGCTCGGCAAGTTCAAGCGCTATTTCGGTCGCGATCTCACGCCTTCGTTCGTCGACGCCGAGATCGCTGTCGTCGGCATCAACACGGCACGCTCGCTGACGGTCAAGCACGGTCGCATCAACAAGGAGCAGATGGCCGCGATCCACCTTCTGCTCGATCCGATCGACGAGGCGGTGACGAAGATCGTCGTGACGCATCATCCGTTCGACCTGCCCGACGATCCGGGCGACGTCAGGCTCGTCGGTCGGGCGCGCGAGGCGATGGAGGTGTTCGCGCGCTGCGGCGTCGACATCCTCCTCGCCGGCCACTTCCACACCAGCCGGTCGGGCGACACGTCGGCGCGGCACGAGATCTCCGGCTATTCCGCGCTCGTGGTCCAGGCCGGCACGGCGACCTCGACGCGCGGCCGCGGCGAAGAGAACTCGTTCAACGTCCTGCGCGTCACGAAGGACGAGGCCATCGTCGAGCGCCGCGCCTGGCAGCCGGAGACCGCGGCCTTCGCGGTCGCGGGCAGCGAACGCTTCGTGAGCGAAGGCTCGCGCTGGATCGAACGCTGAGGCCGGGG
>JAYVVB010000083.1:0-3338 GCA_043787455.1 Rhizobacter sp. | reverse complement strand
GGCCGGGCGATGCCGGCGCGCGCCCCGCCGACACCTCCAGCTCCTTTCGCATCGACGCGAAGCCGTAGCGGTCGTAGAACGCCAGCATCGCGTCGACCTCGATCTCGCGCAACGCCAGCGCATCGAACTCGGGCCAGCCCATGACGTGCCCCGAGAGATCGCAGTCTGTCACGACGGTGACCAGACGCCGGCCCTGCGGCAGCCAGTCGAGTGCCTTCCTCAGGTTCTCGCCGACGACACCCTTCATCGTCGGCGCCGCGGCGATCACGCCTTCGAGCGAGCCGTGCTCGGCGAGCCACTTCACCGCCGTCTTCGGGCCGACCTTGTCGACGCCGGGAATGTTGTCGACCGAATCGCCGATGAGCGCGAGGTAGTCGACGATGCGCTCGGGCGGAACGCCGAACTTGGCGGCGACGCCTTCGACGTCGAGCTTCTCCTGGCTCATGGTGTTGATGAGCGTCACGTTCGGGCCGACGAGCTGCGCCAGATCCTTGTCGCCAGTCGAGATCACGACCTGGAAACCGCCCTTCGCGGCCATGCACGCGATCGTGCCGATGGCGTCGTCGGCCTCGATCCCGGGAACCGTAAGCACCGGCCAGCCGAGCAGTTTCACGGCCTCGTGGATCGGCTCGATCTGCAGCGCCAGGTCGTCGGGCATCGCCGTGCGCGTCGCCTTGTAGTCGGCGTAGAGATCGTCGCGGAAGGTCTTGCCCTTGTCGTCGAAGACGCAGGCGCCGTGCGCGGCCGGATACTGCTCGCGCAGGAGCTTCATCATCGAGACGACGCCGCGGATCGCGCCGGTCGGAACGCCGCCGGGGCCGCGCAGATCGGGAAGCGCGTGGTAGGCGCGGTAGAGATAGCTCGAGCCGTCAACGAGCAGCAGGGTCCGGTCCACCATGCAGGCCATTGTGATGGAAGGGCCACGTCGGGCGCCCGGTGGCGCGGCCTAGAATCGAGGTCATGAAGACGAGCGCCGCTACTGCTCTCGCCGCCTGTGCGGCGCTGCTCGCATGCATGGCGGCGGGCGCGGCCGATCCCGGTCGGCCGCCTGCGCCGGCGCTGTCTTCGGCCACCACCGGCGCAGCCGTCACGGCGCAGACTCCGGCGCCACCCCTGGTCGAGAGCGCCGACGTCGATCGCCTGCGTGCCGGCGAGCCGGCGATCCAGCGCACCGTAATCGAAGATCGCCTCGCCAAGGTCGAGGAGTTGCGCGTGCGCGGCCAGCTGCAGAAGGTCACCGTCGACAACAAGGGCCGCGCCCCGAACTACGAGGTGCTCACGCACGACGGCGCGCGCGACATCGCCGACGGCGGCATCGTCGGCCTGGGCGGCTCCGCCGGCAAGCGGGTCTGGAACGTCCTGCGTTTCTGATTCGCGCGGATGGCGGTCTACACCGAGGTGTCGTTCGACGAAGCGGCGGCATTGATCGATCGCCTGGCGCTCGGTTCGCTCCAGGCCTTCGCGCCGTGCGCCGGCGGCATCGAGAACACCAACTACTTCGCCGACACGACGTCGGGTCGCTACGTGCTGACGTTGTTCGAGCGTTTGCGCGCCGACGAGCTGCCGTTCTACCTGCAGCTGATGAAGCACCTCGCCGATCGTGGCCTGCCCGTGCCGGGCCCGCACGCCGACGCGAGCGGCGCGCTCGTGCTCGAGCTGAAGGCCAAGCCCGCGGCGCTCGTCGACCGGCTGCCCGGCGAGCATCACCTCGCCCCCGATGCCGCCGATTGCACGAGCGTCGGCCGCGTGCTCGCGCGCATGCATCTCGCGGCGCGCGACTTCGCGCCGGCGCAGCCGAACCTGCGCGGCCTCGACTGGTGGAACGAGACCGTACCCGTCGTCGTCCCGTATCTCGAGGCCGGGCAGCAGGCGATGATGGAAGACGAGCTCGCATACCAGCGCCACCTCGCCGCGTCGTCAGCGTACGCGACGCTGCCGCGCGCGGCGATCCACGGCGACCTGTTCCGCGACAACGTCATGTTCGTCGCCGGCGAGCTCGCCGGCCTCTTCGACTTCTACTTCGCCGGCGTCGACACCTTGCTCTACGACATTGCCGTCGCCCTCAACGACTGGTGCATCGACCTCGACACCGGCCGGCTCGACGAGCAGCGCGCCGAAGCCCTCGTCGCCGCCTACGAATCGGTGCGTCCGCTCGAGAGCGCCGAGGTCCGGCTCATGCCGGCGCTGATGCGCGCCGCCGCGTTCCGCTTCTGGCTCTCGCGCGTCTGGGACGCGCACCTGCCGCGCGACGCGGTGATGCTGAAGGCGCACGACCCCGAGCACTTCGAGCGCGTTCTGTCGCAGCGACGCGAGACGCCGTGGCATCCTGTGCGATCGGCCGGAGCGGCGAGCGCATGAGGCTGCAGCTCGTCGCCCCACGGCGTGGCCTCGACTGGGTGCGCCAGGCGTTCCTGGTCTTCGGGCGTCAGCCGCTCGGCTTCGCCACGCTGTTCGCGGCGTGCCTGTTCGTGTTCCTGCTTCTCGGCCTCATCCCCGTCGTCGGCACGATCGCCCTCCTCGTCCTGCCGCCGGCGGGCTCGCTCCTCTTCATGCTCGCGAGCCGGCTCGCCGCGGCGGGAACGAAGCCGATGCCGGGCGCGCTCGTCGAGCTCGCCAGCGCCGGCCGAACGCGCCTGATCGCGTTGCTCAAGCTCGGCCTGGTCTACGCCGCCGCGACCTTCTTCGTTTTCTGGCTCGCCGGCGTCATCGACGGCGGCGCGCTCGAGGCCTTGTTCGACACTCTGCCCGACGCCAAGACGACCTCCGAATCGGCGGCGGCGCGCGTCGCCGATCCGCGCCTGCAGCTCGGCCTCTTGCTGCGCCTGGTCTTCGCCGGCGCGCTCTCGGTGCCGTTCTGGCATGCGCCGGCGCTCATCTACTGGGGCGGCCAGAGCTGGGCCAAGTCGCTCTTCTTCAGCACGGTCGCGCTCTGGCGCAACAAGGGCGCGTTCGCGGTCTACGGCCTGGCGTGGATGACGCTCTGGCTGCTGCTGCTCGCGATCGTGAGCCTCGGCGTCGGCCTCTTCGGCCCGCAGCGCTTCACCCTCGTCGCCACGCCCCTGACGCTGGTGTTCTCGACCGTGTTCTACGCCAGCCTCTGGTTCACCTTCGTCGACTGCTTCGCGCCGGCGGCCGCCGACGCCGCGCCGCGCGACGACTTCGACCCCGACCCGTTCACGAAAGGATCGCCATGAAGAAAGTCGCCATCGTCACCGGCGCGGGCAGCGGCATCGGCCGCGCCTCCGCGCTTGCCCTGCTCGAGGCGGGCTTCCACGTCGTCCTCGCCGGCCGCCGTGCCGACCCGCTCGAGGCGACCCGCGCCGCGGCCACCGGCGACG
>JAYVVB010000082.1:0-4481 GCA_043787455.1 Rhizobacter sp. | reverse complement strand
CGGGCCTGTTCGGCATCGTGCCCTTCGGTGCTACGGTGATCCTCGCGCTCGTCGTGCTGTACCTGTTTACCATTGGCTCGATGGCGACGGCGATCGCGCTCGCCGTCTTCGGCTTGGTCGCGATCTTCGTCGCCGACCACTTCGTGCGGCCGGTGTTCATGGCCGCGGGCTCGAAGCTGCCGCTGGTGCTGGCGCTGCTCGGCATCGTCGGCGGCCTGGAGACCTTCGGCCTGCTCGGCCTATTTCTCGGTCCGACGCTGCTGGCCGTCGTCGTCGCCGTCTGGCGCGAGCTCGCCGCGCCGAGCGCGGACGCTGACGCGGCGGCCTGACCGGGCGTCGCCCGCCGGACCTCACGTACTCGGCGGCTCGTGCGGTCCCGGCCGAGCGACAATGAAAGGAACGACCCGACCCACCGACGCGAGCGAATCCCCATGGCCTTGAATGCGACCGACACCGCCTTCTTGCTGAAGGCCTGCGAGCAGGCGCAGAAGTCGTACGACGAGGGCGGTCTGCCGATCGGTGCGGCGATGGTCGAGGACGGCGCGATCATCGGCGTCGGTCACAACCGCCGCGTTCAGGACGGCGATCCGACGGCGCACGGCGAGATGGACTGCTTCCGGCGCGTCGGCCGGCGTCCCGACTACCGCGGCGTGTCGCTCTACACGACGCTCAGCCCCTGCATGATGTGCGCCGGCACGATCGTGCAGTTCGGCATCGGCCGCGTCGTCGTCGGCGAGGACCGATCGTTCCCGGGCAATATCGACTTCCTGTGCGAGCATGGCGTCGAGGTCGTGCTCGCGAACGACGCGCAGTGCACGGAGCTGATGCAGCGCTTCATCCGCGAGCAGCCGGCCCTCTGGAACGAGGACATCGCCGGGCGCGAGAACGTCTAGCGGCTGCGGTCGATCGCCGAACGCGCGTCAGGCTACCTGGGGCTGGCGCTCCCGCGGATCGGCGACACCGGCTGGTGCACCGTGCGCATCAGGATCTTCTCGGCCGGCTCGCCGCCGCGCACGCGAGCGAGCCATTCGTCCGGGTCGTACTCGACGCCGATCGGGTTTTCCGCGAAGTGCGGTCCGCGCATGAAGGCGTTGGCTTCGTCGTTCGATCCGTAGCTGTCGACCTGGAACTCCATCTGGTTGCCGTCGGGGTCGCTGTAGTACATCGAGACCGTCACGCCGTGGTGAATGCACCAGTAGGGCTTGATGCCGAGCTCCTTGAGCTGCGCATAGTTCTCGAACAGCGCGCGCAGCGACGCATAGGTGTAGGCGACATGGTCGACGCCAATCACGCCGGTGCGGTCGACCTCCTTCCCGTCGGGATCGACGACCGAAAGGTTGACGAAGGCGAAGCGGTGATGCTCGTCGTCGTAGGTGAGGAACGCCAGCACCGGATCCTGATGCTGGACGCCGGCGTCGAACACCGTCGCGTACCAGCGCAGCATTTCGTCGAAGCGACGCGTGCGATAGACGACGTGGACAAATTTCGCGGGACGGATGCGCGCCATGGTGTCTCCTGATGCGGCAAAGGTGAAATGCGGCGAATCGATTCTCGCCGCTCGAACGACCCCTTGATATCGTTCGGTGCGGTAGCGAATCATCCGCTTCCCGTCGTCGAGGAAAAATCTCATGCGCATCCGCCCCTGGCGTTTCACTTCCGCCGGCCTGCTGCTCGCGTCCGCCGCCGTCGCCCAGGCCCAGCCGTTCGCCGGCTGTCCGTCGGCGCCGATCGGCGCGGCCTTCGCCGACTTCGGCAAGTCCGGGCGCATGCCGCCCGCGCTCGGCCGCTGGCTCGGCGAGCTCGACGCGCAGCGTATCGCGCCGTTCAAGGTCTTCGACGACGCGTACTTCGTCGGTGTCTGCTGGGTGTCGGCATGGCTCCTGCCGACGCCTCAGGGGCACTTCCTCATCGACACCTTGCACGAGCCGCACAGCGGCGAGCTGCTCGACCACATCCGGAAGGCCGGCTTCGATCCGCGGGACATCCGTTACGTGCTCATCACCCACGGCCACTACGACCACGCCGGCGGCGCGGCGCGGCTGAAGCGAGAGCTGAAGAACGCGCGCTTCGTCATGACCGAGGCCGGCTGGGCCGAAGCCCTGGCCGCGGCCGCCTCGTCGACGGGCAAGCCCGGCGCATGGGCGATGATCCCGCGCGACATCGTCGCCAAGGAAGGCGACTCGTGGTCCCTCGGCGGCCGCACCGTGACCCTGCTCGAGACGCCCGGCCACACGTTCGGCACGGCCTCGTACCTCTACGACGTTCGCGATGGCGCGCGCACTTACCGCGCCATGACGGTCGGCGGGCTCGGCCTGGGCGCGATCCAGAGCGCGCGCCAGGTCGAGCGCTACATCGAGAGCATGGAAAAGCTCGATCGCCTGGCGACCAACGCCACCCGGCCCGTCGAGGTGCAGCTGACCACGCACCCGTTCGCGACAGGCCTGACGGAGCAGCGCGAGATCCTCGCCCGGCGCCGTGCCGGCGATCCGCATCCCCTGGTCGATCCGAGCGCCCTGCGTGCCGAGCTCGACGAGCTCGAGCAGGGCGCCAGGGAGCGCCTCGTCATCGAGCGCGCCAAGGCACCGAAATAGCTCGCGCTACTGGAACTGCGACAGCATCCGCTCGAGCGCCATCGTGAACGGAGACTCCATCAGCGGCAGCGTCAGCAGCACGCCGACGAGGCCGACGCCGAGCGTGATCGGAAAGCCGATGGCGAAGATGTTCATCTGCTGCGCGACGCGGGTGATGACGCCGAGCACGAGGTTGGTGAAGAGCAGCATCGCGATCAACGGCAGCGCGAGCCACAGGCCCAGGCTGAAGATCTCGGCGCCGCAGCGCTGTGGCTGGAGCGTGTGCAGGAACGAGAACGGATCCTCGCCGACCGGAAAGCTCGAGAAGCTCTGGACTACGGCCGCGATGACCAGCAGGTGACCGCCGCTGACGATGAAGAGCCAGGCGACGCAGATGCCGAAGAGGCGGCTCACGGCCGTCTCCTCGCCGCCGGTCATCGGGTTGAAGAAGGCGGCGAAATTGAGGCCCATCTGCAGGCCGATGAGCTCGCCGCCGAACTCGACCGCAGCGAAGACGACCTTGACCGCGAAGCCGAGCGAAGCGCCGATCAGCACCTGCTGGACGACCGCGAGGACGCCGGCCGACGAGTCGAGCGCGACCGGCGCGATCGGCGGCATCGACGCCTGGGCGCAGAACGCGATCAGGAAGGCGAGGCCGATGCGCACCCGCGCCGGCACGCCGCGATCGGCGAACAGCGGCATCGTCGTGAAGAGGGCGAGGACGCGCAGGAATGGCCAGAGGATCGGCGTCACCCAGGCGACGACCTGCGCCTCGGTGAAGGTCAGCATCGCCGGCCGGGCGCCGGGCCGTTCCCAAGCCCCAAGCGTGGGGGCTTCATCCTTAGCCGACGACGGTGGGAATGGCCTGCAGGCTGCGCTGCAGGAACTCGACCAGCGAGCTCAGCATCCACGGCCCGAGGACCGCGAGCACGGCGACGACCGCCAGCACCTTCGGCACGAACGACAGAGTCGCCTCGTGGATCTGCGTCGCCGCCTGGAAGATGCTGACGAGCAGGCCCACGGCGAGCACCGTGATCAGCACCGGCGCCGAGATCATGAGCAGCACGTAGAGGCTCTGCTGGCCATAGGTGAAGACCTGTTGCGTGTCCATGGAAGTCGATTCGAGGCTAGGTGACGAAGCTCGCAGCCAAGGAGCCGAGGAGGAGGTTCCAGCCGTCGGCGAGCACGAAGAGCATGAGCTTGAACGGCAGCGCGATCAGCACCGGCGAGAGCATCATCATGCCGAGCGACATGAGGACGCTGGCAACGATCATGTCGATGACCAGGAACGGCAGGAAGACGAGAAAGCCGATCTGGAACGCGCTCTTCAGCTCGCTCGTGACGAACGCGGGCACGAGCACCTTGAACGGCACGTCCTCGGTCTTCACTTTCGGGTCGATGCGCGCCAGCTTGGCGAAGAGCATCACGTCGGTCTGGCGCGTCTGCTTCATCATGAAGCCGCGCACCGGGCTCTCGCCGCGCTTGAGCGCCTCCTCGAAGCTGATCTTGCTCTCGGCGTACGGCTGATAGGCGTCGGCGTAGACCTTGTCGATCGTCGGCCCCATGACGAAGAAGGTGAGGAAAAGGCTCAAGCCGACGACGACCTGGTTCGGCGGCGCCGCCTGCGTGCCGATCGCCTGGCGCACGAGGCTCAGCACGATGACGATGCGGGTGAAGCTCGTCATCAGCAGCAGCACCGCGGGCAGGAAGCTGAGCGCGGTGAAGAAAAGGAGCGTCTGCACCGGCACCGAGTAGCTCGTGCCGCCGGCACTCTGGCCGATCAGGAGCGGAAGCGTTGCTCCACCGGTCGCGGGTGCCGTCTGCGCCGACGCCGGCAGGGCGACGACAACGAGCGCGACCGCGACGAGCGCGACGAGCGCGATCCACGCGAGGCGCAGCGTCGACGGGCGC
>JAYVVB010000081.1:0-5851 GCA_043787455.1 Rhizobacter sp. | reverse complement strand
GCAGCGACGGCGAGCCGCGCTGTAGGCGTTCGCCCACGAGGTGCCCGCACGCCAGACGACCTGCCGTGGCGGCGACTTCCGCTTCGCCGCGTGACACGGCGGTTTCATCCTTCACCCTGTGGTCCCAACTCGAAAGGAGTGACGCGAATGAACACCCAAAAACCGATGCTGACCGGTCTCTTCCGCGATCGCGACAGCGCCGAGCGCGCGTATCAGTCGATCTCGGACCGAGGCTACGGCCGCGACGATGTCAACGTCGTCATGTCCGATGTCACGCGCAAGACTCACTTCTCCGGCACCGCCGAGGGACGTGAAACCGAGCTCGGGACGAAGGCTGCCGAAGGCGCGGGCATCGGCGGCGCGATCGGCGGCAGCCTGGGCGCCATTGCGGCGGCCATCGCCGCCGTCGGTACCACCCTCGCCTTGCCGGGGCTCGGCCTCGTCATCGCCGGCCCGCTGGCCGCGGCCATCGCCGGTGCCGGCGCGGGTGCTGCGACCGGCGGCATCGTCGGCGCGCTGATCGGCTGGGGCATCCCGGAGGAGCGCGTCAAGGAATACGACGTGGGCATCCGCGACGGCGGCATCCTGATGGCGGTGCGACCGCGCAACGACGAAGACGCGAGTTTCTTCGAGAATTCGTGGAAGACGAACCGCGGCGAGCACGTCTATCGCTGAGTCTCGTTCGGATTTCCCTACTTCGGATTGATCTCGAGCAACTCGATCTCGAACTTGAGCGTGGCGCGCGGTGGAATCACCGCGCCCGCGCCGCGATCGCCGTAGGCCAGCTCGGGCGGGCAGACGAGCTCGGCCTTGCCGCCGACCTTCATGCGTTGCACGCCCTGGGTCCAGCAAGGGATCACGCGCCGCAGCGGGAACGTGGCGGGTTCGTTTCGCTTGTAGGAGCTGTCGAACTCGGTGCCGTCGACGAGCGTGCCGCGGTAGTGCACCTTGACCGTGTCGGCCGCGGTCGGGCTCCCGCCTCGACCTTCGCGCAGCGAGTGGTACGTCAGGTTCGGCATCGGCGCCGATGCCGAAGCGGCGCTCGACGGTTGCGCGCCGGCTTCATGAATCGCGATCGATGCGATCACGAGAGAGAGAATTACGGCGCCGCGCGCCAACCTCGGCGAAGACTTTTTCATGCGTGAATGCAACGATTGAAGTGGACGCGGGATTGTCTCTCAGCGCCGCACGACAGCCCTCGCAGACCAGATAGCGGAAACACATCATGACCAGATCCCTGATTGCCGCAAGGGTCCTCACCTGCGCGCCTGCGCGGAACGATCGAGAAGATCGACGGCACGTCGCTGGTCCCACGAATTCGTCGATCGAACCGCGTCGGGGCGGCGGAGCGCCGCGTTCCTCTACCGCGCGTGGCCCGCGTACGCCCCCTAGCGCGACCAGGTGTCGCGCAGGGTCGCGGTGCGGTTGAAGACTGGCCGGCCCTCGGCGTGATCGACGCGGTCGGCGACGAAATAGCCGTGACGCTCGAACTGGAAGCGGTCGCCGGGCTTGGCCTGCGCGAGTGAGCGCTCGAGATACGCGTTCACCACCTTCTTGCTGTCCGGATTGAGACTCGCGAGAAAGTCCTTGCCGCCGGCATCGGGATGCGGCTCGGTGAAGAGCCGGTCGTAGAGGCGCACTTCGGCCGGCAGCGCATCGTCGACGGCGAGCCAGGTGAGCGTACCCTTGACCTTCACCGCATCGGCGCCGGGCGTGCCGCTCTTGGTGTCGGCGACGACCGTCGCAAGCACTTGCGTGACGACGCCGTCGGCGTCCTTCGCGAAGCCGGTGCACTCGACGACGTAGCCGTACTTGAGGCGGACCCGGTTGCCCGGAAAGAGGCGGAAGAACCCCTTGGCCGGCACCTCGGCGAAGTCGTCGCGCTCGATCCAGAGCTCGGGGCCGAGGGCGATGTCGCGCACGCCGAGCTCCGCATGCTGCGGGTGCAACGGCGCGTGCGCGGGCTCGCGGTGCGCCGCGCTGCCGAAGAGCTCGGCCCAGTTGCCGAGCACGAGGAGAACCGGGTCGAGCACCGCCATCGCCCGCGGCGCCTTCGCGTCGAGGTCGTCGCGCAGAGCGATCTCGAGGCTCGCATAGTCGGTCCAGCCACCGGCCTTGCTCGTGCCGGCGCGCTCGCACATCAGCCGGATCGACTCGGGCGTGTAGCCACGGCGGCGCAGGCCCGCGATCGTCGGCATGCGCGGATCGTCCCAGCCGTCGACGATCTTCTCGTCGACGAGTGCCTTCAGCTTCCTCTTGCTCGTGATCACGTAGGTGACGTTGAGTCGCGCGAACTCGTACTGGTGCGGCCGCGGCTGCGCCAGGAGGCCGAGGCTGCAGAGCGTGTCGAGGAGCCAGTCGTAGAACGGCCGCTGGTCCTCGAACTCGAGCGTGCAGATGCTGTGGGTGATGTTCTCGAGCGCGTCTTCGATCGGATGGGCGTAGGTGTACATCGGATAGATGCACCAGCGGTCGCCGGTGTTGTGGTGCGTCGCCCGCTTGATGCGGTAGAGCGCCGGGTCGCGCAGGTTGATGTTCGGGCTCGCCATGTCGATCTTGGCGCGCAGCACGGCGGTGCCGTCGGCGAGCTCGCCGTTCTTCATCTGGCGCAGGCGGGCGAGGTTCTCGTCGGCCGTGCGCGAGCGGAACGCGCTCTCGCGTCCGGGTGTCGAGAAATCGCCCCGGCTGGAGCGCATCTCCTCGGCGCTCTGCTCGTCGACGTAGGCGTGTCCGGCTGCGACGAGCGCCTCGGCGGCGCGGTACATGAAGTCGAAGTAGTCGCTCGCGAAGTAGAGGTGGCTCGTCCTCGCGGCGTCGTCGCCGAGAGCGGGCTCCGGCGCATGCCAGTCGAAGCCGAGCCAGTGCACTTCGTCGACGATGGCGTCGACGTACTCCTGCTCTTCCTTCTCGGGGTTGGTGTCGTCGAAGCGCAGGTGGCAGACGCCACCGTAGTCGTTCGCCAGGCCGAAGTTGAGGCAGATGCTCTTGGCGTGGCCGATGTGCAGGTAGCCGTTCGGCTCGGGCGGAAAGCGCGTGCGAATCCGCGCCGGATCGATCGGCGCGGCGGCGTGATGCGCGGCGTCGCCCGGCGTGCCGGCGAAGCGGCGCGAGGCGTAGGTGCCTTCGGCGAGGTCGCGCTCGACGATGTGGCGCAGGAAATTGCTGCCGGTCGTGGCGGCGTCCTTGGGATGGCTCATGGGGGCTCGGTGGCGAGGCGCGATTCTAGGAGGCGCGGCGTCGGGACCCGGTCGCGACCGACACGTTCCTTTACCTTGCGCAACCTCGGCAGCGTCAACGACAGGGGGTCCGCGCGGCGTTCTTGATGCATGCACGCTTCATCGCGTGCGTCATCGGGGACAAGAACCATGCAACGCTCACTCGTTCTCGCCGCGGCCGCTGCAGTGACCGTTCTCGCCGCGGGCGCCGCCCATGCCGGCGGCCGGGTGGACTGGTCGATCGGCATCAACGTGCCGCCGATCGAGGCCGTGGTCTTCGCTCCCGGCTACTACTCGGCGCCGGCCTACTACGCGCCGCCGGTGTACCCGGTCGAGACCTACTACGCGCCGCGCGTCGTCTACGCGCCGCGGCCGCGCATCTGGCTGCCTCCGCCTCCGCCACTGCCGCGCTTCGGCTTCGCTCCGGGCTGGCGCGACGCCGGCTGGCGCAGCGAAGGCTGGCGTCACGACGGGGATCGTCACGACCGTGACGACCGCGGTCGCCACGAAGGCTGGCGTCGCTGATCGGCCATCGTCTCGATCCCGGGCCGGCGGCTACATCGCCTTGAAGCGATGCGCGTGCAGCCGGCTCACCGAGAGCTTCTCGGCCCTGCCCTGCAGGCGCAACGTCACCTTGCCGCTCTCGTCGCGCTCCGCCGAGGCGATCGCCTCGGCACGCACGACGGTGCCGCGATGGATCTGCCAGAACCGCGTCGCGTCCAGGCGCGGCAGCAGCTCGCGCAAGGAGACGCGGATCAGGTACTCGCGCGTCGCCGTCAGCACCCGCACGTACTTGTCGGCCGCCTCGAAGCAGACGATCTCGTCGACCGGCACCATGTGGATCGCGTTGCCGACGCCCGCCTGGATCAGCCGCAGCGGCTCGACCGGCACCGTTGTCGAGGGTGCTGAAGCGAGCAGGACGCGGAGCTGCTCGACCGCGCCGGCGAGGCCGACGGCATCGATGGCGCCTCCCGTTCCGTGGCTCGCCGTCGCGCCCGACGCGCCGGGCCCGCGATCAGCAAGCGCCTGTCGCAGCCGCGCGCAGGTCTGCGCCAGCCGCACCGGCACGACGGGCTTCAGAACGTAGTCGAACGCGGCGCGCTCGAACGCCTGCAGCGCGTACTGGTCGTACGCGGTGACGAAGACGATCAGCGGAAACGGCGTGCCGTTGTCGGGCCAGTCCTCGGCCAGGGCCTGCGCGGCTTCGAGCCCGCTCATCTCCGGCATGCGGATGTCGAGGAAGCAGACTTCGGGACGCAGCGCCAGCGTCTGTTCGACCGCGCTCTCGCCGTCGCCGACGACGGCCGCGATCTCGAGCTCCGGCCAGAGCTTGGCGAGCTCCGCCTGCAGCGTCGCTGCGAGGAGCGGCTCGTCCTCGGCGATGAGCGCGCGGGCGGCCGACAGCGAGCCCGTCACGCCACCCGCTCCAGCATCTGCGCGGGGGCCGGCACGGCTGTGGCCGCGCAGGGCAGGCGCACGGTCGCGAGCATGCCGCCGCGCGCGTCGCCGACCGGCGCCAGCTCGAACGACCCGGCCGACCCGTAAAGCGTCGCGAGCCGCTCGCGAATGTGGCCGAGGCCGAAGCCATCTTCGACTCCCGGTGCGGCGAGCGCGCTCGAGCCGCCGACGCCGGTGTCGCGCACGCGCACGACGAGCGTCGCGCCCTCGCGCTCGGCCGTCACCTCGATCCGTCCGCCTTCGCGCTTCGGCTCGAGGCCGTGCTTGATGCTGTTCTCGACGATCGGCTGGAGCAGGAACGGCGGCACCAGCACGTCTGCGAGCTCGGCCGGGAGGGTGAACGAGGTCGACAGACGCGGGCCCATGCGGATCTCCATCAGCGAGAGATAGTCGCGCAGGCGGTCGAACTCGACTGCGAGCGTGTGCGCGCCAACGCGCGAGCCGGCGAGCGATGCGCGCAGGAACGCGATCAGGCGGTCGAGCATTGCCTGCGCCCGCTCCGGGTCGACGCCGATCAGCGCGCGCAGGTTGGCGAGCGTGTTGAAAAGCATGTGCGGCTCGAGCTGGGATTCGAGCAGCTTCAGCTGCTGCTCTGCGGCCTGGCGCTCGGCGTGCTCGACCTCGGCCTTCTGTTTCGCGATCACCTCGCGGGACTGGAAGAAATAGGTGATCGTGATCGCCGGGATGAGGGCGGTGACGAGCAGCGCTAGCGTCTGGCGCAGGTTGGCGTTGACCGGGCTGGGCAGGTTGAGGCCGGTGATCCGGTTGCCGATCTCGTTGCCCGCGGCGTAGCCGAGCACGGCACCGATGACGACGATGAAGAGCATCCAGGTCCAGCCGGGCCACTGGCCGTCGCCCGGGTTGCCGAACCAGCCCGGCCTGCGCGAGGCGACCGTCATGCGCGAGAGGTCGATGATCAGCCAGGTCGAGAGCGAGATGCAGAGCGAGTAGACGAGCGTCGTGCCGAAGGGCTGCGGCAGGAGCGCCCACAGGCAGGTCGCGATGACCACGGCCGCGCCGACGACGCGCACGCCACGCAGCACGAACCGGCGCCAACGGTCGGGCGGCGGCGGGCAGGTGGCGCGGGTCGCGCGAGCTGCGCCGACGCCGACGCCGACGGTGCCGGACGTGCCGTGAAGATCGGCATCGGCGACGCCGTGCTCACCGGCGCTCGCACC
>JAYVVB010000080.1:0-4778 GCA_043787455.1 Rhizobacter sp. | reverse complement strand
GGCGCTCTGGCGCAACGCCCGCCTCGCGACGCTGGCCGGCGCCTCCGGCTGGGGCTTCGTCGAACGCGGTGCCGTCGTCGTCGAGGGCGCGACGATTTCATGGGTCGGACCCGAATCGGCGTTGCCGGCGTCGCTGGCCGGCAGTGGCGACGCCCGCGAAGAGCACGACCTCGGCGGCGCCCTCGTCACGCCGGGCCTCGTCGACTGCCACACCCATCTCGTCTACGGCGGCGACCGCGCCGGCGAGTTCGAGCAGCGCCTCGAAGGCGCGAGCTACGAGGACATCGCGCGCGCCGGCGGCGGCATCCGCTCGACCGTCGCCGCGACGCGCGCCGCGAGCGACGAGGTGCTGCATTCGACCGCGCGCGAGCGCGCGGTCGCGCTGATGGCCGAAGGCGTGACGACGCTCGAGATCAAGTCGGGCTACGGCCTCAGCGCCGAGCACGAAGCACGCTGCCTCGAAGTCGCGCGCCGCCTCGGTCGCGAGCTGACGCTGACGGTGCGCACGACCTGCCTCTCGGCGCACGCGCTGCCGCCCGAATACGCTGGCCGTGCCGACGACTACATCGATGCGGTCTGCGCCTGGCTGCCGGCGCTGCACGAGGCGAAGCTCGTCGACGCCGTCGATGCCTTCTGCGAGCGGATCGCCTTCTCGCTCGCGCAGACGCGGCGCGTCTTCGAGGCGGCACGCGCTCTCGGCCTGCCGGTGAAGCTGCACGCCGAGCAGCTCAGCGACTCCGGCGGCGCTGCGCTGGCCGCCGAGTTCGGCGCGCTCTCGTGCGAGCACCTCGAGCACCTGAGCGATGCCGGCGTGAGCGCGATGGCGCGTGCCGGCTCGGTCGCCGTGCTCCTGCCCGGCGCGTACTACTTCCTGCGCGAGACGCAGGCGCCGCCGGTCGCGGCCTTGCGCGCCGCGGGCGTGCCGATCGCCATCGCCACCGACCACAACCCGGGCTCGTCGCCGACGCTTTCGCCGCTCCTTATGCTCAGCATGGCGTGCATCCTCTTTCGCCTCACACTGGAGGAAGCCTTGCGCGGCATGACGGTGAACGGTGCGCGTGCGCTGGGTCTCGCCGACCGCGGCACGCTCGTAGCCGGCCAGCGCGCCGACTTCGCGGTCTGGGACGTCGAGCATCCGAACGAGCTTTCCTATTGGTTCGGACGCAACCCGTGCCGACGCGTCGTCGTCGGCGGCATGGAACGCAAAGCATGAGCACCACAAGACGCACGCGACGTGAGTCGCGCCTCGGGCCGCTCGACGGCGAGCCCGAACCCGAACTGGTCTTCACGCTGCATGAGGGCACGGCGCCGCTTCTGCTGAGCCTGCCTCATGTCGGCCTGGAGATCCCGCCCGAGCTGCGCGCGGTGCTCGTGCCGCGCGCACTCGCGCTCGAGGACACCGACTGGCATCTCGCCGAGGTCTACGGCTTCGCGCGCGACCTCGGCGCGAGCATCCTGATGCCGCGCTGCTCGCGCTACGTGATCGACCTGAACCGGCCGCCGTCGAACGCAAAGATGTACGCCGGCGCCAACAACACCGAGCTCGTGCCGACGCACTTCTTCAGCGGCGACCCGCTCTACCGCGACGGCCGCGAGCCCGATGCGCACGAGATCGCGAGCCGTCGCGAGACCTACTGGCAGCCCTATCACGCCGCGATGACCAGCGAGCTCGCGCGCTTGCGCAGCGAACATGGCCATGCCGTTCTCTGGGACGGGCACAGCATCCAGCCCGTGCTGCCGTGGCTGTTCGAGGGGCGGCTCCCCGATCTCAACCTCGGAACGGCCGGCGGCGCGAGCTGCGCGTCGTCGCTGCGCGATGCGCTGATGCAGGTTCTGGCTTCGCAGACCGCCTTCAGCCACGTCACCGACGGTCGCTTCAAGGGCGGCTACATCACGCGCCATCGCGGCCGGCCGCAGGAGGGCGTGAACGCGATCCAGCTCGAGATGGGACTGCACGTCTACATGGACGATCGTCACGCCTCGGTCCCTGCCGCCTCGCCCGACCCGGAGCGGCTCGCCAAGCTGCAGCCCGTGCTGCGCGCCCTGCTCCAGATGGCGCTCGACTGGCGTCCGGATGGCCACTGAGACGCCGGCCGTCGCGCTCTGGGCGCCGCTCGCGTGGTTGCCCGGCGGCTGGCGCGACAACGTGCTCTTGCGCGTCGCCAGCGACGGCCGCTGGGCCGAGGTCACGGCCGACGTCGCGATGCCGCCCGCCGAAGCGCAGGTCCTGGCGGCGCCGCTGCTGCCCGCGCTCGTCGACGCTCACAGCCACGCCTTCCAGCGCGCCTTCGCCGGCGCTGCCGAGCGTCGCGAACAGGCGAGCGACGACTTCTGGTCGTGGCGCGAGCGCATGTACGCGGTCGCCTCGCGCATCGTGCCGGCGCGGCTGCGCGCGATCGCGGCGCAGCTCTACGTCGAGCTGCTGCGCGGCGGCTACACCCACGTCTGCGAGTTCCACTACCTGCGCCGCGACCGCGATGGCAGCGACTACGCCGATCCGCTCGCGATGTCGTGGGCGCTGGCCGAAGCCGCAGCCGACGCCGGCATCGGCCTGACGATCCTGCCCGTGCTCTACGAGCGCTTCGGCTTCGACGCGCCGCTGCGCGAGAACCAGCAGCGGTTCCGCGCGTCCGCCGAGGAGACGGCGACGGCCGCGCGCCGCATCGCCGCGGCAGCGCGGCCGCTCGTCGATGCCGGCCTCGCGATCCACTCGCTGCGCGCCGCCAGCGCCGAAGGCATCGAGACGCTCATGTCGGTGGCGGCCGACATCAACGGGCCGATCCACGTCCACGTCGCCGAGCAGACGGCCGAGGTCGACGCCTGCGTACGCGCGACCGGCAAGCGGCCGATCGAGTGGCTCGCGACGCGCGGGCTCGACGCGCGCTGGCAGCTCGTCCACGCGACGCATGCGCTGCCGGGCGAGATCGACGCCGTGGCGGCAAGCGGCGCGGGCGTCGTCGTCTGCCCCGGCACCGAGGCCAACCTCGGCGACGGTCTCTTCGACCTGCCGCGCTGGCTCGCGTCGGGCGTGCCGCTCTCGCTCGGCTCCGACAGCCACGTCACGCGCGACTGGCGCGAGGAGCTGCGACTCCTGGAATACGGCCAGCGACTGGCACGGCGCGAGCGCAACGTCGCCGCGGCGCCGGAGCTCGGCCAGCCGTCGACGGCGGAGCGCCTGTTCGTCCGCATGGTCGCGGGCTCGCGTGCGGCGACGCGTCGCTCGGCGTGGGGTCTCGTCGCCGGCGCACGCGCCGACGCGCTGCTCGTGCATGCGAAGGACGACGCTCTGCTCGGCATCGATCCGCGGCGTTCGCTCGACGCGCTCGTCTTCAGCAGCCCGACGTCGTCGTGGCGCGACGTGATGGTCGCCGGCCGCTGGGTCGTTCGCGAAGGCCGCCACGCCGGCGCAACGGCGATCGCCGAGCGCTTCGCGAGCGCGCTCGGCGAGCTCCGTTCCTAGTGTGGTGCGCTGAAAGTTCCTGGACGTATCTGTCTTCGCGAGCTTCGACCACCCGGGAGGCTGAACAGGCGGCACCAAGTCCGCCTTCCTTCAGTGGCAAATGCAATCGGCCGGCTCGGCGGCTGCAGCCCAAGAAGCGACTCTCGCCCCCTTGCAGATACACGTCGCTCCTGACGGCCCCGAAGGCGTCCAACTTGCGGTTCGCGGGTCCGTCGAGCGACCCCGCTCACATGATCTTGAGGGACAGCATCCATTGGTCACCTGCGCGCCGCCTGCTGCGATAGCCAGCCGCATACCCTGCGGAGACGGTCACGTCGTACCAGTGCAGGACTTTGAGCTGAAGATCTACCTGCGCGCCAACGCTCGCGTAGCCTACCCGGCGGTCGCTGTGCTGCGGATCGGTCCAAAGGGCCGCGGCAAAGAGGGTCGGTCTGAGCGAAGTCAGGAAGAATCTTGGCACGCCCACAGATTCAAATATGACAGGCGGGAGGTTCACTTCGGCCAGCTCGCGCGCAAAGCTGCGACTTCCGATCTCGTCGATGGCAAAGCCGGGCAACGAGTCGTAGTCACGAAAGCGCTTGACGCTGCCTTTGTCGACGACGTTGTTGCCGAAGCCCCCGAAATAAAAGTTCGCAAACGGATCGACCGCGTCACCACGTGCCGCGCCCGCCGCACTGCGCAGCCACAGTGACGTGTGGGGCACCGGCAGCGCGAAGCCGATGTCGAATTTGCCGCGCAGCTGAGGGACCAGCCCCCCGTTGACCTGGTTGCCGATCGCAACCATCTCCCAGGCCTGCCCCTGCTCGTCATCCACGGCGCCTATCGAGCGGCGGATGTCCTTGAAGTGAAGCCCCGCCTGCAGGGAAGCGAATCGCGTGACGCCGGCTGCAACGTTCTGGGAATTCGGCAGTTTGTCGATCCGGTCGTAGTAGGCGAGATCGAGGCGCAGGTCGAGCCGGCGTGGCTCATCGTAGATGAGCGAGTGCTCGTAGCCCGCCTTGGCGGCCAGGCCCCTTCGCCCGCGGATCGTCGGCCCGAAGAGATCGTAGAAATCGGATCGGTTCCAGGCCAGCTCGGCGTGCCAGCCGAGATACCGGTAAGTGAGGTCGATGTGACCGCGCTCGCTGCGGGGGAGATGTGGATCCGGCGTGTACGCCGCGGTGAGTCCGATGCTCGCAAAGGAGACCGGATCCTCGATGGTGACGTGGTAGCCGACCCCGGCCGACCTCTTGTAGCCCTGCAGGACCGGGTAGGCGTTCTTGACGCTGAGTTGCTGCAAGGGCTCGTAGGGGCCTCGTGCCGTGATCAGTTCTTGTTC
>JAYVVB010000079.1:0-3170 GCA_043787455.1 Rhizobacter sp. | reverse complement strand
GGACGAAAAAAAGCCCGGTCGAGACCGGGCTTCGTTCGAGCGAGGACGCTCAGGCGGGGGCCGACGCCTTCTTCATCGCCTTCTTGGCGACGTGCTTCTTCATGTGGGTGGTCTTGGCCGGCTTCATGCTGTCCGTTGCCATCGGCGCGGCCATCGGCGCAGCCATCGGCTTGGCCATCGGGGCCGAAGCGGATTGCGCGAAAGCGCCGAAGCTGACGGCCGAAGCGATGACGGCGGCGATGAGGGTCTTCATGGTGTGTCCTTTGGGGTTGGCGTAAGAGCGGTGCTCGAAGTGACAACGCGGCCTTCGCTGCGCCGGTTGACACGCCACCCTCTATTCGAAGCGGCGCTCGCGCATCCATTTCGTCGCCACCCACTTCTCCCCTGCCGTCACCGGCGAGCCGCCGTGCAGCGTGCGCGTCGACGGGCTGGGCCGCTCGTAGCTGAAGAAGACCGCGTTGCCCGCGACCGGGGCAACGTCGAGGCCGGCATCGGGAAACGCGGTCGCGCCGCCGGCCTCGGGCGTGTTGAGGTAGCAGACGATCGAGGCGACGCGCTGGCCGCCGCGCGTCAGGATCGCCGGCGTACCGGGCTCGTCGGGGTCGAAGTAGTCGTAGTGCGGCTTGTATTCGGCGCCCGGGCCGTAGCGCAGGACCTGCAGGCCTTCGCCGTTCTCGAGCGGCCAGCCGAGGAGGGTCGCGATGCGCTGCTCGATCCGGGCGCAGACCGGGAATTCGGCCGGCTCGAAGAACATGCCGTCGCTGGTGCGCGCCTCGTTGACCGCGCTCGCGCCGGTGCGGGTCTCGACCGTCTCCGAGCGCGCCAGGCGCGAGCGCGCGAGGGCGATGAGCTCCTCGCACTCGTCGGCCGGGATCAGGTCGCCGAAGACGACGACGCGCGGCAGGGCAAGCGCCATCAGGACGCGCACGTCGCAGTCGCCGGCATGAACGAGTTGCGAGCCGGCATGGATGTGCGTCCCCGGCACGGGCCGCGCCGGCTCGGGCTCGATGCTCTCGCCGGCCTCGACGCGACGCTGGTCGCGCATCGTCGTCTTGAGGGCGTCGAGCGCCGTCGGCGCGTCCCAGCCGCTGAGCTTCATCGCGTCGACGATGATGTCGGGCGGATGGCCGGCGGCGACCTGCTCGACGATCCAGCGCCGGAGCTCGGTGGTGATCAGCTGCGCGCTCACGGGATCGATTTTGCCGGAGGCCGGAAGCCTCGCGCACGGTGCCGGAAGGCACGAATTCGCGCCGCTAGCGGAAATCGCGGCTGCGGCTCACCAGGCCGTGGAGCAGGGGCGTGTGGTCGATCATCTTCGCGGCGAGCAGATGCATCACCGCCTCGTCGCCCTCCCCCTGGCGCTGCCACTGGCCGTAGACGGTGAGGAGCGTGGCGCCGAGGAGAGGCTTTCGCTGCGCGTCGGCGATCTTGGGCCAGACGATGACGTTGATCACGCCGGTCTCGTCCTCGAGGGTGACGAAGACCGTGCCTTTCGCGGTCTCGGGCCGCTGCCGGTGCGTGACCAGGCCGCTGGCGCGGGCGAGGCGTCCGTTCGGGAAGGTGCGCAGCTTCGCCGCCGTCTCGATCCTGAATTCGGCGAGCTGGGGTCGCAGCAGCGCGAGCGGATGGCGGTTCAGCGTCAGGCCGAGCGAGCGGTAGTCGGCCAGCGTCTGCTCGCCTTCGTTCGGCGCCGCGAGCGTGATCGGCGCTTCATGCACGCGCGTGGCGCGCAGCATTTCGGTCGGCCGCGTGTCGATGCCGGCCACCGCCCACGCGGCCTGATGGCGATGTCCGGTGAGGCTTCGCAAGGCGTCGGCCTCGGCGAGCGCGGCGAGCGCATGGGCATCGAGTCGGGCGCGCCGCGCCAGGTCCTCGACATCGACGAAGCGCGCATCGGCGCGCGCTGCGACGATGCGCTGGCCCGCGTCCTCGGCCAGACTCTTGACGCGGTCGAGGCCGAGGCGCACGGCCTGGCGCGGCGCAAGCGCGGTGAGGGTCGCGTCTTCCAGCGAGCTTTCCCAGTCGCTGATGCACACATCGACAGCGCGCACCTCCACCCCGTGCTCGCGCGCGTCGCGCACCAGCTGCGCCGGGGCATAGAAGCCCATCGGCTGGGCGTTGAGCAGGCCGCACAGGAACGCGTCGGCGTGATGGCACTTGATCCAGCTGCTCACGTAGGCCAGGAGCGCAAAGCCGGCTGCGTGGCTCTCCGGGAAGCCGTATTCGCCGAAGCCCTGGATCTGCTTGAAGATGCGCTCGGCGTACTCGAGCGTGTAGCCCTTCTCCACCATCCGGCCGACGAGCCGCTTGTGGAACGGCGAGAGCCCGCCGCGCCGCTTCCACGCCGCCATCGCCCGGCGCAATGCATCGGCCTCGCCGGCGGTGAAGTCGGCGGCGAGCATCGCGATCTGCATCACCTGCTCCTGGAAGATCGGCACGCCCTTGGTCCGCGCCAGCGCGGGCTTGAGCTCCTCGGGGCAGTCGATCTCGCTGTCGGGCAGGGTGCGGTTTTTCAGGTACGGATGGACCATGCCGCCCTGGATCGGCCCGGGCCGCACGATCGCGACCTCGACGACGAGGTCGTAGTAGCAGCGCGGCTTCAGGCGCGGCAGCATGCTCATCTGCGCCCGGCTCTCGATCTGGAACACGCCGACGGTGTCGGCGCGGCAGATCATGTCGTAGGTGGCGACGTCGCCGTCGGGCACGTCCTGCATCGGCATCGGCCGGCCACGCTGCAGGCCGATGTACTCGAGCGCACGCCGGATCGCGCTCAGCATGCCGATGGCGAGGATATCTACCTTCAGCAGGCCGAGCGCGTCGAGATCGTCCTTGTCCCACTGGATGACGCTGCGGTCCTTCATGCTCGCGTTCTCGACTGGCACGAGCTCGGCCATGCGGCCCTTGGCGATGACGAAGCCGCCGGGGTGTTGCGAGAGGTGGCGCGGGAAGCCGATGAGCTGCGCGGTGAGATCCATCCACAGGCGCACGACCGGCGCTTCGGGATCGAAGCCGTTCTCGCGCAGCCGCTCGGGCGCGATGCCGCGGCCGTCGAACCAGTGCTGGCTCTTCGACACCGCCTCGATCCGCTGCAGGTCGATGTCGAGCGCCCGGCCGGCGTCGCGCAGCGCCGAGCGCGGCCGGTAGCTGATGACGACGGCCGTGAGCGCGGC
>JAYVVB010000078.1:0-4593 GCA_043787455.1 Rhizobacter sp. | reverse complement strand
CGAGCATCTCGGCGAGCGCTTCGGCTTCTATCGCACGCTGTCGCCGGGCGGCGCGCTCTGGATCCACGCCGTCTCGCTCGGCGAGACACGCGCCGCGGGTGCGTTGATCGCGGCGCTTCGGGACGCGATCCCCGGGTTGCGCATCGTCCTCACCAACGGCACCGCCACCGGCCGCGCCGCGGCGCGCGAGCTGGTGCGCGACGGCGACGAGCAGGCCTGGCTCGCCGTCGACACCCCCGGCTCGGTGCGGCGCTTCCTGCACCACTTCCGGCCGTGCGCGGGCGTGCTGATGGAGACGGAGATCTGGCCGAACCTGCTCGCCGAAGCGCTCATGGCGGGCTTGCCCGTCGTGCTCGCGAACGCGCGTCTGAGCGAGCGCAGCCGGCGCCGCGGACGGCGCGTCGACCTTGTGATGCGGCCTGCGTTCGAGAGCCTCGCGATCGTGCTGGCGCAGTCCGAGGCTGACGCTGCAAGGCTCCGGGAAGCGGGCGCGACCGATGTTCGCATCGTCGGCAACCTGAAGTTCGACATCACGCCCGAGCCCCCGCTGCAAACGCTCGGCCAAAGCTGGAAGAGCCTTACGGGTCGACCCGTCGTGCTCGCCGCGATCACGCGCGAAGGCGAGGAAGCGCTGCTGCTCGCCGCCTGGCGCAGCGTGGCCGCGCCGCGTCCTCTGCTCGCGATCGTGCCGCGCCATCCGCAGCGTTTCGACGCGATCGCAGAGCTCGTCGCCGCGTCCGGCTTCTCGCTCGCGAGACGCAGCACCTGGAAGTCGACGCCGCCCGCGACCGCCGCCGCCGCCGACGTCTGGCTCGGCGACTCGATGATGGAGATGCCCGCGTACTACGCGCTCGCCGACGTCGCTCTGCTCGGCGGCAGCTTCTTGCCGCTCGGCGGCCAGAACCTGATCGAGGCGGCGGCCTGCGGCTGTCCGGTCGTGATGGGTCCGCACACATTCAACTTCGCCGACGCGGCGACGCTGTCGCTCGCGGCCGGCGCATCGGTTCGCGTCGGGTCGATCGACGAGGGCGTCGCGGTCGCTGTCGCCGAGCTCGGCAGCGACGTCCTCGCTCGACAAGCGCGAGCGGCGCTCGGGTTCGCGGCCTCGCACCAGGGCGCGGCCGCACGCAGCGCCCGGGTCATCGCGGAGATCGTCAGGCGCGCAGGAGCGCGATTGGCCTGACGTTCTCGCTCGCCGGAAAGACGTCGCGCTCGAGCGTGCGCGAGGCGACGTGGAGGTGATCGGAGAGCACGCCTTTCAGCACGGCGCGCAGGTCGGTCGTCATGCGCAGGTCGCGGCCCTCGAAGCGCTTCGCTTTCGCCAGTCCCGGCCAGTCGCCGACGAGCCGGTCGCCGCGCACGGCGCCGCCGAGGACAAAGGCCGCTCCGCCCGTGCCGTGGTCGGTGCCGAGCGTGCCGTTGACCGCGACCTCGCGCCCGAACTCGCTCGCGACGACGACGACCGTGCGGTTCCAGGCGTCGCTCTGGACCAGTCCGCTGCGCAGCGCCGCGAGTCCGGCATCGAGCTGGCGCAGCGAGTTGGTCAACGCGCCGTTCGGATTGGCCTGGTTGGCGTGCGTGTCCCAGCCCCCGAGCTCGAGGACGGCCGCCTGCGGGCCGATCGGCTGGCCGAGGAACTCAGCGGCTCGTCGCGCGAGGACGACGAAGTTGCCCGGCCGGGTGGCGCCGGGCGTCATGGCCGCCGTCATGGCGTCGCCCATCGTCGCCCCGTCCTGCGGCGGCGGCGCGTCGAGGTGGAGCGCGCGCGCCCGTTCGAGCGCGGTCGCGAGCGCCGGATCGCCGGCGTACATGCGTTCGAGGCGGGCGACGAGATCGGCCGACGGATCAGGCAGCGTCGATGGCGCCCAGGTGTCGATCGCCGCATTGCCGCGCAGGACGAGCGGCACCGAGGTGTTGAGGGCTATCCCTCTGCTGCCGCTCGCGGCGAGCGACCGGCCGAGCCAGCCGGTCGCGAGCTCGTAGGGCCGCGTGCCGCCGCTTTCGAGGACCTGCTGCGCATCGAAGTGCGAGCGTTCGCGGTAGGCGAGGCCGACTGCATGGACGACGGCCGCTTCGCCGCGCCCGTACATCGCGTGCAATTCGATCAGCTGAGGATGGAGCGCGAAGGTCGTGTCGAGCGCGAGCGGCGCCGAGCCGTACTGTGCGAGCGGGCCGCGCGCTGCGGCGAAATCCGGGTCACCGATCGCCGGCACGGCGCCGAGGCCGTCCATGCCGCCACGCAGGATGACGAGCACGAAGCGATTGCCGGCGAGGCCGCCGCTGCCGGCGAACGACAGCGACGACGCGCCGCCGAGCAGTCCGGCGAGAGCGGTGCCGGCGACGAAGCGACGTCGCGACAGGAGCGTATGGTTTTCAGGAGAGCGTTTCATGATCGGACGACTCTTTCAGCGGCGCTGGAATTCGGGCGCGAGCAGCAGCAGCGCGAGCGCCTGCGATCCATCGCTGGCGCGCTCGATCTGAAGCGAGGTCTCGGCGCCGAGCAACGGCCCGAGGCTCTTCGCGGCCACGCGGCGCGCGTCGATGTTGCGGCCCGCGCGCTCGGAGACGCGCGTCGCCCACTCGACGCGCTTCCAGACGGCATCGGGGCCGAGCCAGTCTTCCGCCTTGTCGCTCCATCCGGCAGGCGAGGGCGCGGCCTGCACGCGCTGGCCGAGGCCGGCGATCGAGAGCGCCGCGTAGCCCGCGCCGCCGTTGGGCGCGGCATCGAACATGCGCTCGCCGATGCCGAGGACTCTTGCCGTCGAGACGACGAACTCCTCGGGCGTCTTCAGCTTGGCCGGCGGCGCGGCCCAGGCGCCGTCGTCGGCGATCAGCTCGCGGTAGACCTCGGCGAGCTGGCCGTCGCTGCGCAGGTAGGTCGCCGCGAGGCGATCGACGAGAGCCGGCGGCGGCTCGTCGGCGACGAAATGGCGCGCGAGCTTGGTCGAGATGAAGCGCGCCGTCGCCGGGTGATGCGCGAGGTCGCGCAGCACCGATCGCAGCGCGTCGGGCCCTTCGCCGTAGCGTTGGCCGAGCACGGTTTTCGACCCGGGCTCATGCCAGTTGGCGTCGAAGGGCACGCCGTTGACGACGCCGTCCTGGCCGACACGCCAGCCGCTCAGCACGGCCGCGAACGACGTCACGTCGGCCTGCGTGTAGATGCCGGCGCGGGCGCTCTCGGCGCCCAGCGTGTGCAACTCGAGCACTTCGCGCGCGAGGTTCTCGTTGATGCCCGTGACTCGCGCCGCCTCGTCGCGCCGCGCCGCGCGCCGCGCCTCGAATGCAACGGCGCGCGAATGCGGCCCGGCCGACTGCGCGTTGTCGAGGTAGCGCAGCATCGCCGGGTGCGTCGTCGAGGCGACGAGCAGCGTCTCGAAGCGGCCGGCAATGTTCGGCCGGATCGCGTCGCGCTCGAACGCACCGACCAGGCCGCGCGTGCTGCCCTTCAGCACCGAGACGGTGAAGTGGTTGGCCCAGAACGCCTGCAGCCGCTCGGCGAAGGGGCGCGCGGTGGCGGCGGCGGTGGCCAGGCGCGAGCGCGCGTCGGCGACGAGGACCTCGCGGTAGTGGCCGGCGATGAGCTGCTCGGCAGTCATGCCGGGCGGCGGATTCTTCGCCTGGCGTCGCAAATCGCGCTCGGCAGCGACGTGCTCCAGCGCGCGTCGCGTGTCGAGCAGGCCCGTGCCGCGGGGCGCGTCGGCCGGCCCGATCTGCGCCGTCAGCCAGCCGCGCGCATCGCCGCCGACGATGCCGAGATCGGCCTCGCCGAGACCGAAGCGATGCGCCGCGATCGCGGCCTGCAGTGGAGAAGACGTGACCATTCGTGTTCCGATGGCCGTCAGTCTCCGTGTCCCGCGTCAAGCCGTGATGTGCCTCACGTCAAGAAGTGTTGATTCCCGAGGCGACATCCTGCTCCTATTTCACGAGCAACCGATCGACCGCGAGGATGTCGCTCGGCGTCAAGCGACCCGCCGCCTGGCGCAGCCGCAAGGTGCCGAGCAGCACGTCGTAGCGCGCCCGGGCGAGGTCGCGCTTGGTCTGGTAGAGCTGGCTCTGGGCGTTGAGCACGTCGACGTTGACGCGGATGCCGACGCGGTAGCCGAGCTGCGTCGCTTCGAGCGCGAGCTGGCTCGATGCCTCCGCCGCCTCGAGAGCCTTCCCCTGGGCTGCGCCCGACTGCAGCGTGTAGAAGGCTTGGCGCGTCGTCTGGATCACGACCCGGCGCGCGGCCTCGAGGTCGTTGCGCGACTTCTCCTCGAGGACGATCGTTTCCTTGATCCGGTTCTGGACCGAGCCGCCGGTGTAGAGCGGCAGGTTGATCTGTACGCCGACGCTCGCGCCGCTGTTGTAGCCGGTGATGCCGGCCGCGATCGTGGCGTGCCCGCTCTGCAGCGAAGCGACGGCATCGACCGTGGGCAGCGCCTGGGCGCGTGCCTTCTCAGTCTCGAGCTGGGCGACGTCGTAGGCAACCTGGGCACGGCGCACGGAAGGGTGCTCGACGGCGGCGCGGTTGACGAGCTCTTCGACCGGCATCGTCGCCGTCGCCGGCAGCGTCATCGGCACCCCGAGCTGCACCGGCTGGACGTTGTTGAG
>JAYVVB010000077.1:0-14331 GCA_043787455.1 Rhizobacter sp. | reverse complement strand
ACGAGCTCGCTGCGGCATGGGCCGTGCTCGGCGAAGTCGCCTGCGTGCTCGAGCAGCGCCTCGCGCTCGCGGCCGAGATCAGCGTCATCGTCGCGCGGGGTCGCGACGGCGTGGTCGTGCATCTGCCGGTGCAGGACAACGTCCACGCCGACGGCATCCTCGCCGTCACTCGCGTGCCGGCGCGGTCGGTCGTCACGCCGGCGTTGCAGGTCCACGCGATCGCCTCGGCCGAGAAAATCGCCGCCGCGCTCGACCACGTCGGCGTGCTCTGCGTCGAGTTCTTCGTCCTCGCCGACGGCTCGCTCGTCGCCAACGAGATGGCGCCGCGCCCTCACAACTCGGGCCACTACAGCCTCGACGCTTGCGACTTGTCGCAGTTCGAGCTCCAGGTGCGCGCGCTCGCGGGCTTGCCGCTGACCCGGCCACGCCTGCATTCGGCCGCGGTCATGCTCAACCTGCTTGGCGACCTGTGGCAGAAGGGCGGCGCGACGCTTCGCGCGCCCGACTGGGCCGCGCTGCTGGCCCTGCCGGGCGCGCATCTCCACCTCTACGGCAAGACCGAGGCGCGTCCCGGACGCAAGATGGGCCACCTCACCTTCACCGCGGCGAGCGCCGCGGACGCCGAGGCCGCTGCACGTGCGGCGGCGCTTCAGCTCGGCATCGATCTCGGGCCCGACCGCGCCGGCTGATCGATGATGCTCCATGGTGCTTGACGGACTCGATGCCGACGCGATCGATCGCGCCGCCCGCCTGATCGCCGACGGCGAGCTCGTGGCGTTTCCGACCGAGACCGTCTACGGCCTGGGCGCGCGCGCCGACGACGACGCCGCGGTCGCGAAGATCTTCGCCGCCAAGGGCCGGCCGACGGGCCATCCGCTCATCGTTCACGTCGCCGATCGCGCCGGGGCCGCGCGCTTTGCCGCGACCCTGCCGTCGGTCGCCGAGCGGCTGATCGACGCCTTCTGGCCCGGCCCGCTCACGGTCATCATCGCGCGGTCGCCGGGCGTCGCAGAGGCCGCGGCCGGCGGGCAGGCGACGATCGGCCTGCGCTGCCCGGCGCATCCCGTTGCTCATGCGCTCCTGACGAAGGCTGGCGAGCTCGGCGTGCCCGGCATCGCCGGGCCGAGCGCGAACCGCTTCGGCAAGGTCAGCCCGACCTCGGCGGCGCACGTCGTCGACGAGTTAGGCGCCGAGCTCGTCGTCCTCGACGGCGGCGCTGCGCGGATCGGCATCGAGTCGGCGATCGTCGACTGCTCGTCCGGTCAGCCCGTGCTGCTGCGCCCTGGCGTGCTGACGAAGGAGCGCATCGAAGCGGTGGCCGGCGTTGCGCTCGGCGAGCCGGCGCCGGACTCGCCGCGCGCGCCCGGCACGCTCGCGGCGCACTACGCGACCGCGGCGAAGCTGCGGGTGATGCCGACCGAGATGCTCCGCGCGGCGCTCCAGGTGCTCGGCTCCGACCCGCTCAAGCTGGCGGTATATTCGCGGTCGGTGCCCTCGGGCGTGGCGCCCGGCGTCGTCCATCGGCGCATGCCGGCCCGGCCCGAGCAAGCGGCTCACGAATTGTTTTCGATCCTGCGCGAACTCGACCGCGAGGGAGTGCATCTGATCTGGGTCGAAGAGCCGCCGCCCGGTCCCGAATGGGACGGGATCCGCGACCGGCTCAGCCGCGCCGCGGCGTCCTGATCGTGGCGCATCCCCGAATCCTGGAGCTTGGAATGAGATTGATGTGGAGTGAAGCGGGCCGATACGCGCTTGTCGGCGTGGCGCTGGCGGTAGCGGCGCTGGCCGCGTCGTGCGGCGGAAGCGGCAGTGGCCCGCAGACGAAGTTCGTCGCCAGCCGGGTCGTCGCCTTCGGCGACGAGTCGAGCGTGATCGTCGACAGCGATCGCAACGGCAACGGCCACAAGTACACGGTGAACGCGACGGTGGCGCAGGGCGACCCGACGGTCGTCTGCGTAGCTAACCCGATCTGGATCCAGCAGCTCGCGACGCTCTACGGCCTCGTCTTTGCGGAATGCAACACCGGGCCGACGCCGGCGTCGTCGCCGACGAGCCGGATCCGCGCCGCCTTCGGCGCGGGCGCGTTCGACCTGTCGGCGCAGATCGACGCCCAGCTCGCTGACGGCGGCCTCGGCGCGGGCGACATGACCACGGTCCTGGTCGGCCAGAACGACGTCATCAATCAGTACCTGCAGTACCCGGTGTTGAGCGAGACCCAGATCACGGCCAACGTCGCAGCCGCGGGCGCCGAAGCCGGGCGTCAGGTGAACCGGCTCACAGCGACGGGCGCGAAGGTGCTGGTCGCGACCGCCGTCGACATGGGTCTCTCTCCCTTCGGCCGGAGCGAGCAGAACTCGCATGCCGACACCGACCGGGCCGCGCTGCTGACGCGCCTCACCGTCCGCTACAACGCCTCGCTGCGCGCGACGATCACCAACGACGGCCGGATGATCGGCCTCGTCCTGCTCGACGAGCTGATCGGGACCTTGGTGCGCTTCCCGGGCCTGGACAACTTCACCAATCTCATCGATCCGGTCTGCGACCTGACCAAGTCGCAGCTGGTACCGCCCTCGATCCTCGACTGCAGCCAGGGCACGCTGGTCGACGGCGGCAGCGCCGCCTATCTGTGGGCCGACGACCGCCACCTGGGCGCCTCCGGGCAGAACCTCCTCGGCGGGCTGGCCACCTCGCGCGCCCAGAACAATCCGTTCTGAGCCCGGCCAGGCTCAGGGCGGCTCGTTCGCCGCTGACGGCGCCAGGGCCGGCGCGTCGCTCGCCGCCCACTCGGCGAGCGCCTCGAGCGCGGGACGGGCCGCGTTCGCGTTCGGATGATTGACGATGCCGACGACGACATACCGACGTCCCGAATCGGCGAGCACGTAGCCGGCGACGCCGACGACGTCGCGCAGCGATCCGGTCTTCAGATGCGCGCGACCCGGTGTGCCCTTCGATTTGCGCAGCGTGCCGTCGATCCCGGCGACCGGCAGCGAGCTCATCAGCTCGGACATCACCGCGCTCGACCACGCCGCCTGCAGCAGCCGGCCGAGCAGCGCCGCGCTCAGGCGCGAGTCGCGTGACAGCCCCGAGCCGTTGACGATCACGGCGCCGCTCGCGGCGTTGCCGACGCGGCTCTTCAGCCACTGGCGCACGACCTCGCGCGCCGCCTCGGGCGTGCCCGCGCCGCGCTGGGTGGCGCCGAGCGTCAGGAAGAGCTGCTGCGCCATCACGTTGTTGCTGAGCTTGTTGATGTCGCGGATCACTTCCGCGAGGCTCGGCGAGCGCAGCTCGAAGCTCGGCGACGCCGCCGGCGCATTGCCGTCGCGGACGACGCCCGCGAGCCGTCCGCCCATCTCCTGCCAGAGGCCAGCGAGGGCGCGCTCGTTGTAGCTCTTCGGGTCGGCATAGGCGAGCGGCCAGACCTTCTCGCCGCACGACGCCGGATAGACGCCGGCCAGGCGCATCCGCGCCGGCTCGGCGAAGTCGGCCTTGAGCGCGCCGCGCCAGTCGTCGCACGGGCCGGTCGCGAGCGGCACGCTGGTGTCGACGCGCACGCCGGCGAGCGGCGGCTCGACGCCGACGGTGGCGATGCCGCGCGCGGCGTCGGGCGTGAGCGTGAGGATGACGGCGCGGTAGTTGAGAAGGAGCGCATCGGCGCCGGCGTTGTAGGGACGCAGCGGCTCGCCGTCGAAATCGGCCGGGTTGAGCTCGCCCGGAACGAAGGCGCTCCGGTCCATGACGATGTCGCCGCGGAGCTCGCGCACGCCCGCCTGCTGGACGCGGCGCAGCAGCAGCCAGATCCGCTCGAGCACGAGCTTGGGATCGCCCGTGCCCTTGATCGTGACGTCGCCCGAGAGCACGCCGCCCGAGATCGGACCCTGCAGCCAGACCGGCGTCGACCACGTGAACGCCGGCCCGAGCAGCTCGAGGCCGGCGAAGGTCGTCACGAGCTTCATCAGCGACGCGGGATTGACCGGCCGATCGGCCTGCCAGGCGAGCCTCGGCTTCGCGGCGTCGACTTCCTGCACCCACGCGACCAGCGCATCGCGCGGGATGCCGCCGCGACCGAGCGCCGCTTCGACGCTGCGCGGCAGGGAACGCGTGTCGACGCTCGCGCCGCGCGCCGGCGCCGCGCCCGCCGGGAGGACGAGCGCTGATGCGCATGCGAGCGCCAGGCCGCGAAACGAGAGGCGAAGCGAGGCCATCAGGTCATGATCGCACGGCCCTCGTCGTCGGCGTCGCGCCGCTAAACTCGTCGCGTGACTTGCTTCTTCCCTGCGCCGTCGGCGCGCCGGCGATGACTACGCTGATGGCCTTCGACACCGCGACCGAGCGCATGTCCGTCGCCCTGAACCACCGCGGACGGATCGTCGCGCGTGCCGGCGAAGGCGGGGCGAAAGCGTCGGCAACGCTGCTGCCCGCGATCTTCGACGCGCTCGCCGAGGCCGGCATCGTCCTCGCCGATCTCGACGCGATCGCCTTCGGCCGAGGGCCGGGCGCGTTCACCGGCCTGCGCACCGCGTGCTCGGTGGCGCAGGGCCTGGCCTTCGGCGCGAAGAAGACCGTGCTGCCGATCGACAGCCTGCTCGCTGTCGCCGAAGACGGCCGGATCGGGGCTGGCCTCGACGGCCGCATCTGGGCGGTGATCGATGCCCGGATGGACCAGGTCTACGCCGCCGAGTACGAGCACGCGAACGGACGCTGGTCGACACGCGTCGCTGCCTTCCTCACGACCTGCGAAGCGCTCGGCGGGCGCTGGCAAAACGATCCGCCGCGCGCCGTTGCGGGCAATGCGATCGAGGTGTTCGGCGCGCGCCTCGAGACCGGCGCCGCGATGCTCGCTCCCGCCGCGACGTCGAACGCGCTCGCGCTGCTGCGCCTGGCCGAGCGCGGCTGGAGCGATGGCGAGGCCGTCGATCCGGCACTGGCGCTGCCGGTGTACGTTCGTGATCACGTCGCCGACACGATCGCCGAGCGGGAAGCGCAGCGCAGCGCGCGCTCTGCGGCCACCCTCGTCCAGCCATGAGCCTGCGGGCCTTCCCCAAGGCGAATATCGCAGCGCGCAGCGCGAAGGATTCCGAATGAGCGCGCAACTCGACTTCGGCGGCGCGACTCTGCGGCCGATGACCGTCGACTCGCTCGACGACGTGCTCGCGCTCGAGGTCGAGGTCTATCCGTTCCCATGGAGCCGCGGCAACTTCGTCGACTCGCTCGCCGCCGGCTATACCGCGTGGACGCTCTGCCTCGCCGAGGGCGATCTGATCGGCTACTGCGTCGCGATGATCGGCGTCGACGAGATGCACCTCCTCAACGTCACGATCGCGCCGTCGGTGCGGCGTCGCGGCCATGCGCGTCGCTTGCTCGCGGGCCTGGTGCAGGTGTGCCGCGAGCGAGCCGCGGGTCGCCTCTGGCTCGAGGTGCGCGAGAGCAACGGGCAAGCGCGCGGCACCTATCGCCATCTCGGCTTCAACGAGGTGGGCCGCCGCCGGGGCTACTACCCGGCGCCCGAAGGACGACGCGAGGACGCGATCGTGATGAGCCTCGACATTGCCGCCGCCGCCAGCGGCGGAGTGCTCCATGCGCTGGACTGAGCGCCAGCGCGCGATGCTGCGCGAGATGGGCGTGCAACTCTGGTGCCGAGAGCCCGCGCTCGTCGAGGACGGAATGCGCCCTCACCCCGACCCTCTCCCGCAAGCGGGAGAGGGTCCGAACCGAGGTCGGCGGCTTCTCCCGCATGTGCGGGAGAGGGCTGGGGCGAGGGCCCGCACCGGGGCGCCGACCGAGGCATTCGCCACCGCGGCCGCGGTGCAAGCTTCGGACTGGCTCGTCGTCGGCGAACCGCTAGCCCCCGCCGACAAGCTCCAGGAGCAGCTGCTCGACAACCTGCTGCGCGCGATCGGTGCGTCGCGCTCGTCGTCGTCGCGCGCGAGCCGCGCTGCCTTCGTCGCCCTGACCGAGCGCGCCGGCGCCAGCCCGGCAGGACCCGGCGTCGACGACGACGCGCTCATCGACGCGGCGATCTCGGCCGCCGCGCCGCGCTGCGTGATCGCGCTCGGCCGCGCCGCCGCCGCGACGCTGCTTGGCCGCGATGAGCCGCTCGGCGCTTGGCGCGGCCGCAGCCATCGTCGCGGCGACGTGCCGGTCGTGGTCACGTTCTCGCTCGCCTTCCTGCTCCGCCATCCGGCCGAGAAGGCCAAGGCCTGGCTCGACCTCTGCCTCGCCGTGAGCGCGAGCGAAGCGACTAGCGCTTGACGGGACGCTTCCAGCCGGCGAGCGTATGTTGGCGCGCACGCGCGACGGTGAGCTGACCGGCGGGCGCGGACTTGGCGATGGTCGAGCCGCCGCCGACCGTCGCGCCTTCGCCGATCTCGACCGGCGCGACCAGGACGCAGTTGCTGCCGATGTGCGCGTCGGCGCCGATCGTTGTGCGGTGCTTGTTCGCGCCGTCGTAGTTCGCGGTGATGCTGCCGGCGCCGAAGTTGACGCGCTCGCCGAGCGTCGCGTCGCCGAGGTAGGCGAGGTGGTTGGCCTTCGCGCCGTCGCCGAGCGTCGAGTTCTTGACCTCGACGAAGTTGCCGATGTGGACGTCGTTGCCGAGCGTCGCGCCGCCGCGCAGGCGCGCGAACGGACCGACGGTCGCGCCGCTACCGACGCGCACGCCGAGCGCCTCGCCGTCGATGTGCGTGTAGGGCCGGATCGTCGCACCGGCGGCGACGGTCGCGTTCCGGAGCATGCAGTAGGCACCGATGCGGACGCCGTCGCCGAGCTCGACCCGGCCCTCAAAGATGCAGCCGACGTCGATCTCGACGTCCATGCCGCAGACGAGCTCGCCGCGGACGTCAAAGCGCGCCGGATCGGCGAGGCGAACGCCGGCTTCCATCAGCCGCGATGCAGCGGCGCGCTGGTAGCGCCGCTCCAGATCGGCGAGCTGGCTCGGGCTGTTGACGCCGAGTACCTCGGTCTCGCTGGTCGCCGCGACGCCGGTCACCGTGACGCCGTCGGCGACGGCGAGGCCAACGACGTCGGTCAAGTAATACTCGCCGGCGGCGTTGTCGTTTCGAAGCTCGGCGAGCCAGCGCTTCAGCGTGCGAGTCGGCGCGGCCATCACGCCCGTGTAGACCTCGCGGATCTTGCGCTGCTCGTCGGAGGCGTCCTTCTCCTCGACGATGCCGACGATGGCGAACGCGCGGCCGCTGCGCACGATCCGGCCGTAGCCGCGGGGCTGCTCGAGCTCGATCGTCAGCAGCGCGAGTTGCGCCGGCGTCGCGGCGCTCACGAGCCGCTGCAGCGTGTCGGTCTCGATCAGCGGCACGTCGCCGTTGAGGACGAGCGTGATGCCGTCGTCGTCGAGCAGCGGCGCGGCCTGCTGCAGGGCATGGCCGGTGCCGAGCTGCGGCTCCTGGCGAACGAAGGCCAGGCCCGGCGCGCCGACGCTGTGCTCGACCGCTTCGGCGCCGTGGCCGGTGACGACGATGACCCGGTTCGCTCCCAGTCCGGCAGCGGCGCCGAGAACGTGTTGCAATAAATGACGCCCGCCGAGCGTGTGCAGCACCTTCGGCGTGGCCGAACGCATCCGGGTCCCTTGTCCTGCCGCCATGACCACGACGTTCAACACCATGCTGCCAGCCGCCTTGCCCCGGAACCGATTCCGGTCGTCGATTATCGCGGCGCTGTCGCTCGTGCTCTGCGTTCTCGCCGCCGGTTGCAGCCTCCTGAAGATCGGCTACAGCCAGGCGAGCCCGCTCACCTTTCGCTGGCTCGACGGCTACGTCGACTTCGACGACGCCCAGTCGCTGCGCGTGCGCGGCGCCCTCGGCGAGGCGATGAGCTGGCATCGGCGCACCCAGCTTCCCGACTATGTCGAGTTGCTGGTCCGCGCCGGGAACGACATCCAGGTCGACTCGACGTCCGAGCGGGCGTGCGCCTGGGGCCACGAGTTGCGCGACCGCGCCGACACGATGGCGCAGTACGCTCTGCCGACGATCGTCGAGGTCGCGCTGACGCTCTCGCCGGCACAGATCGTCAACATCGAGAAGCGCCAGGCGAAGACCAACGGCGAGTGGCGCGACGACCATCTCCAGCGCGACCGCGAAAAGCGGCGCCGTGCCGCGGTGAAACTCGAGGTCGAGCGCGCCGAAGGGCTGTACGGCGATCTCGACGCACGCCAGCTCGACCTCATCGCGCGCTCGGTCGCTGCCTCGCCGTACGACGCCGATCTGAGCTACGCCGAGCGAATCGCGCGCCAGCAGGACTCGATCGCGCTGATCCGGCGCTGGCGAGAGAGCGGCACGGGTCGAGACGAGGCCCTGTTGCAGGCGAAGGGCTGGGTCCAGCGACTCGAACGTTCGCCGCGCGAGCCCTATCGTGCCTACGCCGCCCGTCTCGCCGACTACAACTGCGGCTTCGCAAGCACTCTGCACAACACCACGAGCGCGGCGCAGCGGCAGGGAGCGGTGAAGAAGCTGAAGGGCTACGAAGGCGACCTGCGCGCCCTGATCGCCGACGCCGCGAGCTGAGCCGCGACCGACTGATCAGACGTCGTCAGCGCGGTCCCGGAATCGTGATCCGATGCGGGTTGGTCGTGCTGCCGGTCGGGAAGTCTTTCAGCGCCGCGCCGAACATCGCCGTCAAGATGGTCGCGACGCCGGTCGTCGAGCCTTCGTTCTGCGCCCGGGCTTCGTACAGCGGTTCGCCCGAGCGTTTGTCGCGGATCAGCACCGCGACCTCGCGCTCGTAGCTGGGGAAGTCGTTGTAGGGACCCCAGAAGCCGCCGCGCCAGCCGGGGTAGCCGTACGGTCGACCGAAGCGCGAGTAGCCGAAAGGCCGGTGCCAGACGCCGAAGCCGCCGTACCAGAACGGGTCGTCGTAGGGATAGCCATCGGTCTCTACGATGCGCGCGCCGACCTGGACCGTGACGTCGGGAGCGTTGCCTTCGGCCGCCGGTGCGAAGCCCGCGCCCTCGACCGCGAGCCGCGCAGCGTCCTCGAGCATCTGCGACTGCTGCGGCTTCGACTGCTGCGACGGCAGTCGCTCGAAGGCATACGTTCCCGGGCCGCGACCGGCCGGCCAGCGGCTGTAGCTCGAGACGTCGGCGGCGACGTCGTTCAGCGACGCGCACGCCGACAGCATCGCTGCGGCGGCGATCGCGACCATCGACTTGTTCATGACAGTTCTCCTCGCGGCAGGCAGCCACCGCGCATCAGCAGGGGCACGGCGATCGCGTCGCTCGGCTCTGCGTCACCCATAGACGCACCGGCCGGCTCGTCATTCCCGTCGAACGCGCGATCGCCGTCGACATTCGGGACGCCGCTCGGTTCGATCCCGGCGAAGGCGAAGAGTTTCCGGTCCATGAGATGAGAGGGCACGACGCGTGCCATGGCGTCGAAGATCCGCTCGGTCCGGCCCGGATCCTCGCGCTCCCAGGCGCGCAGCATCTCGCGCACGCGTACGCGCTGCAGCGTCTGCTGGCTGCCGCAGAGCGTGCACGGGATGATCGGAAAGGCCTGCTCGCTGGCCCAGCGCTCGAGATCGTTCTCGGCGACGTAGGCGAGCGGCCGGATCACGACGTGCTGGCCGTCGTCGCTGACGAGCTTGGGCGGCATGCCCTTGAGGCGCCCGCTGAAGAACATGTTCATGAAGAGCGTCTGCACCATGTCGTCGCGGTGGTGGCCGAGCGCGATCCGGGTCGCGCCGAGCTCGCTCGCGACGCGATAGAGCGCGCCGCGGCGCAGGCGCGAGCACAGGCTGCACATCGTCTTGCCTTCGGGGATCAGGCGCTTGACGACCGAGTACGTGTCCTGCTCGACGATGCGGAAGTCGACGCCGCGGCCTGAGAGGTACTCGGGCAGGACGTGGGCCGGAAAGCCCGGCTGCTTCTGGTCGAGGTTGACGGCGACGATCTGGAAGCGCGCCGTCGTTCGCCGCTGCAGCTCGAGCAGGATGTCGAGGAGCGCATAGCTGTCCTTCCCGCCAGAGACGCAGACCATGACCTTGTCGCCGTCTTCGATCATCGAGAAGTCGGCGATCGCCCGGCCGACCTGCGCGCAGAGGCGCTTGGCGAGCTTGGCGGACTCGACCGAGCGCTTGCGCCGGACGGGTGCGTCGGGCGAAGAGGACGATGGCGAGGCGGGCTGCGTGAGCAAGATTCCTACAATGTGCGGGTGCACGAAGGCTTGGACGACACCAGTGTATCGGCGGCCCTCGTGCGACTCGTCGGTGCGGCGATCGACGCTGGCGGCGGCTGGATCCCGTTCAGCCGCTTCATGGCGATGGTCCTGTACGCGCCCGGCCTCGGCTACTACTCGAGCGGCCGACCCATCCTCGGGCGAGGGCCCGAGTCGGGCAGCGACTTCATCACCGCGCCCGAGCTGTCGCCGCTCTTCGCACGCACGCTCGCGCGCCAGCTGCGCCAGGCACTCGAAGCGAGCGGCAGCGACGAGGTCTGGGAGTTCGGCGCCGGCTCGGGCGCGCTCGCCGCGGGCTTGCTGACCGAGCTGGGCGAGCGTATCGGCCGCTATTCGATCGTCGAGGTCTCGGCGCCGCTGCGCGAGCGCCAGCGCGCGGCGACGAGCGCGTTTGCGGATCGCGTCCGCTGGCTCGACGCGCTGCCGGAGACGCTCGTCGGCGTCGTCGTCGGCAACGAGGTGCTCGATGCGATGCCGATAGCGCTCATCCACTTCGACGGCACGACGTGGCTCGAGCGCGGCGTCGTACGAAGCGACGACGGCGCTGGCTTCGCCTGGGGCGATCGCTCGAGCGACATGCGGCCGCCCGTCGACGTCGCCTTCCCCGCCGGCAGCACGACCGAGTTGCATGCGCAGGCCGAGGCCTTCGTCGCGACGCTCGCCGATCGCCTCCAGCGCGGCGCGATCTTCCTCGTCGACTACGGCTTTCCCGAGCACGAGTACTACCACCCGCAGCGATCGGGCGGGACGCTGATGTGCCATCGCGCCCACCTGTCCGACACCGACCCGCTCGTCGACATCGGCCTGAAGGACGTCACGGCGCACCTCGACTTCACGGCGCTCGCGCTCGCCGGCCAGTCGGCCGGTCTCGACGTCGTCGGCTACACCTCGCAGGCGCGCTTTCTCCTCGACTGCGGCTTCGCCGAGCTGCTCGCCGCGGCGAGCGTACGAGATCGTATCGACGCCACGAAGCTCGTGCACGAGCACGAGATGGGCGAGCTCTTCAAGGTGATCGCGTTCGCGAAAGGCCTGATCGACTTCGCACCGATCGGCTTCGCGACCGGCGACCGCCGGCACCGGCTCTGAAGCGGTTCGCGAGCGCCGCGCCGACGCTACGATCTCGGAAAGCTCGGCCGCTGGATGATGAGATCTGGCACGGCCGAGTCATCATCCGAGCATGCGCTACCGAGTGAAAGGACATCCGAATGGGTACCAAGTCGATGGAAGATCGCATCAAGTCCGGACCGCTCCTGCCCCAATGGCAGAAGGTCAAAGGCCGTCACAAGGCCCTGGGCGGAAAGCTTTTCAAGCCTGACATCACCCCGGTGTTCGAACGCTACGACCAGACCTTGACGGACTACGCCGACGAGAAGAAGGAGGAAGAGAAGCTCAAGGACGACATCGCCGACTTGATGAAGACCGCGGCAGAGTCGAGTACGCAGATCGTCGATCTCATGAAGCAACTCGGGCAAGTCACGGGCAAGTGGCAGCAAGAGCAGGCCAAGCACATCGACACCTTGTTGAAGTTCGCAAAGAGCGGTGCGGGAGATCTGTCGGATGTCGAGGGCCATCTCGGCGATCTCATCATCGCCGCGGAAGAATACGTGAACAGTCGCAAGCAACTGTACGACGACATCGACGGCACGGCCGTGCTGAACCTCAACGGGTTCAAGAAGGCGCAGAAAACCTTTGGCGACAAGGCGAAGGCCGTGTACGACCAAAGGCTCAAGATCTTGGACGTCGCCCTCAAGGCCGAGGGCGAGGCTGAGAGCATCATCCGCGACTACATCGACGTCGCCGACGACGCCGACCACCCCGAAATTACCAAGGATCTTCAGTCTTTCAAGTTCTGACCTGGCGCGCGACCGCCACGTCTCGGACGAGGCACGCGCAAGAAGAGGACCTGTCCGGGCTGGCTAACTGTTCGCGGCCGCTTCCAGCGCGCGCACCCGCGCCGCATGGATCGCCTCGCCGATCGCGGGACCGGCGAGGCCGCGCGCCGCCGCATCGGCGGCGACCGTGGTCGCATCGACGGCCTGCACCCGCCGCAGCGCGTCGAGCAGGCGCGGTCGTTGAGGGTAGGGCGACTCTTCGAGCCCGAGCCGGCCGCGCGCGTCGCATTCGCAGGCGAGCAGCGCGTCGGCGAAGCGATCGGGTCGGCGCAGCGCGTCGCAACGCTCGAGCAGTCGCACGGTCGCGGCCGATCCGAACTCGCCGCTGCGATGGATGTTGCCGTGCTCGCGCGCGACGACCTCCGCGAGCGCGCGGCACGGGTTGTCGACGCGGAGTCGCTCGCTCATGCGGCGCACGAGGTCGACGCTGCGCTGCTCGTGGCCGAGATGGCGCGGCAGCACGTCCTCGGGCGTCGTTCCCTTGCCGAGGTCGTGGCCGAGGCAGGCGAAGCGCACCGGCAGGCTCGCGTCGAGTCTGGCCGCCATGTCGAGGACCATCATCAGGTGCACGCCGGTGTCGACCTCGGGATGATGGTCGGCGCGCTGCGGCACGCCGAAGAGGCGATCGACTTCGGGCAGCACGCGCGCGAGCGCGCCGCAGTCGCGAAGGACGTCGAACATGCGCGAGGGCCTGGCTTCCATCAGGCCGCGCGAGACTTCCTGCCAGACGCGCTCGGGCACGAGCGCATCGACCTCGCGGTTCGCCACCATCTCGCGCATCAGCGCGCGGGTCTCGTCGGCGACGCTGAAGTCGGTGAAGCGCGCGGCGAAGCGCGCGAGCCGGAGGATGCGCACCGGGTCTTCGGCGAAGGCCGGCGAGACGTGGCGCAGCACACTGGCTTCGAGGTCGCGCCGGCCGCCGTGCGGATCAATGAGCGCGCCGCTCTCGTCCTGGGCGATGGCGTTGATCGTGAGGTCGCGGCGCGCGAGATCCTGCTCAAGCGTCACGCCCGGGTCGGCGTGGAACTCGAAGCCGTGGTAGCCGGGCGCGGTCTTGCGCTCGGTGCGCGCGAGCGCGTGCTCCTCGCGCGTCTCGGGATGGAGGAACACCGGGAAGTCGCGGCCGACGGCGATGTATCCGGCCGAGCGCATCGCCGCGACGTCGGAGCCGACGACGACCCAGTCCCGATCGCCGACGGGTCGCCCAAGCAGGGCATCGCGCACCGCACCGCCCACCAGAAAACGTTGCATCGCGCGAGTCTAGAACTCCCGGCTTGCGGGAGACGGCTCCCCATGGCCGCGGGATGTCGTCGGCGCTTCCGCGTCCCTGGAGTCCGCTACTCACGCCGTCGCCGATGGCAGGCCCCTCGATCCCCGGCAGTTCGCGCGCCATGCGGACGCCCATTCGCAAGCGCGACTCAGCCCGCTTCCTCCACGCCGTCGCCGATGTCGCCGAACCCGAGTGCTCGGCCAGGACGCGCGCCGTTAGGGCGTGCGGTAGGGCTCGTCCAGCGCGAGAAAGTCGTGCTCGGCGCGACCAGCCTCGCTCCACTCGCGCATCGACGGCAGCGCCAGCACGTGTTCCGCATAGGCCCGCGAGCTGGCACCTGTCGCCAGGCCATAGGTCGCGATGCGCGAGCACACCGGCGCATAGAACGCATCCGCAGCGCCGAACCCGCCGAACAGGAACGGGCCACCGCTCGCCGTCAGCTGCTCGCTCCACATGGCATCGATACGACGCACGTCTGCAGTGACGTCGGGCCACTCGCGCGCCGTGCGGGCGCCGACCTCGGCGAGCTGTGCCTCGATGTTCATCGGGCAGCGCTCGCGCAGGGCGGCGAAGCCGGAGTGCATCTCGGCGCACAGGCTCCTGGCACGTGCACGCTGCTGGCGGTCAGCCGGCCAGACGGCCTTGTCGGGGAAGCGGTCGGCGAGGTACTCCGCGATCGCCAGCGAATCCCAGACCGCGAAGCCGTCGTCGACGAGCAGCGGCACGCGCCCGGTCGGCGCGATCGCGAGCAGGGTCGTCTTGAAGGGTGAGCCCTCGGTCCAGTCAAGACGGAGCGGCCGCTCGGTGAAGGCGATGCCGAGCTGCTTCATCAGCAGCCAGGCCCTGAGCGACCACGACGAATAGTTCTTGTTGCCGATGTAGAGCTGCATGCCGTGGGTCCTCACCTCGATCGCACCATGCTAGGCGCAAAGGCCGCCGTCGACGATGACGAATCGGCGCTCCGGCGATGCGAGATGCGCATCGCCGG
>JAYVVB010000076.1:0-13483 GCA_043787455.1 Rhizobacter sp. | reverse complement strand
CGCCGCTTCAATGGGCCCTCGTCGGCGAGCTAAGCTCGGGCAAAGCGTCGACCCCCCAACAGACACCATCCATGGAAGTTTCCTTCAGTAAGGAAGTGCAGTCGCTGCGCCTCGGCGCCGGCGAGATCTTCCACGGCGAAGGCATCCTCGCGATCACGAAGGCGCTGCTGCAATCGGGCGTGGCCTACGTCGGCGGCTACCAGGGCGCGCCGGTCTCGCACCTGCTCGACGTCATGGTCCAGGCCGAGCCCTACATGAAGGAGCTCGGCGTCCACGTCGAGGCCTGCGCCAACGAGGCGTCGGCCGCGGCGATGCTCGGCGCCTCGATCCACTATCCGCTGCGGGGCGCGGTGACCTGGAAGTCGATCGTCGGCACCAACGTCGCCGCCGACGCGCTCTCGAACCTGTCGTCGCCCGGCGTCGTCGGCGGCGCACTGATCGTCGTCGGCGAGGATTACGGCGAGGGCGCGAGCGTGATCCAGGAGCGCACGCATGCCTACGCGCTGAAGTCGTCGATGCTGATGCTCGACCCGCGGCCCGAGCTCGGCAACATGGTGCGCATCGTCGAGCACGCGTTCCGCCTCTCGGAGGCGTCGAACATGCCGGCCATGCTCGAGCTGCGCATCCGCGCCTGCCATGTGCGCGGCTCGTTTGTCTGCAACGACAACGTCGCGCCGAAGATCTCGACGCAGCAGCTCATGGCCGAGCCGGCGCGCTTCGACTACGCGCGCCTCGCCCATCCGCCGGTGACCTTCGGCCACGAGAAGCTGAAGACGAGCGAGCGCATCCCGACAGCGCGCCGCTACATCGTCGAGCACGCACTGAACGAACATCATGCCGGCGCGCGCGATGACGTCGGCCTGATCGTCCAGGGCGGCCTCTACAACACGCTGATCCGCGCGTTGCAGCAGCTCGGGCTCGCCGACGCGTTCGGTGCGAGCGAGCTGCCGCTGCTGGTACTCAACGTCACCTACCCGATCGTCCCCGACGAGCTTGTCGCCTTCGCCGCGGGCAAGCGCGCCGTGCTCGTCGTCGAGGAAGGGCAGCCGGAGTACATCGAACGCGACATTCTCGCGGCGCTCCACCGCGCCGGCGCGACGACGGCGCTGCATGGCAAGGACCTTCTGCAGATGGCCGGCGAATACACCGTCGAGGTGATGGCCGCGGGGCTGTGCTCTCTGCTCGAGCGGCATCTGCCCGACATCGACACGAGCGAATGTCGCACCTGGCTTTGGGCCAACGTCGCGCGCCGCGCCGACGTCGCCACGCAGCTCGGCCGCGCGGTTCCGGCACGACCGCCGGGGTTTTGCATCGGCTGCCCGGAGCGGCCGGTGTTCGCGGCGCTCAAGCTCGCGCAGCAGGACGTGGGCCCGGTGCACGTTGCCGCCGACATCGGCTGCCATGCGCTCGCCACCTTCGAGCCGTTCTCGTCGGGCCACTCGATCCTCGGCTACGGCATGAGCCTGGCGTCGAGCGCCGGGGTCGCGCCGATGATGCAGCGGCGGGTGCTGTCGATCATGGGCGACGGCGGCTTCTGGCACAACGGCCTGCTCACCGGGGTGCAGTCCTCGCTCTTCAACGGCGACGACTCGGTGCTGCTGATCATGAAGAACGGCTACACCTCGGCAACCGGCACGCAGGACATCATCTCGACGCCCGACGAAGACGAGAAGGCACGCGCGCCCGATCGCCAGCAAAGCCTCGTCGACCGCAACACGACGATCGAGTCGACGCTCGAAGGCCTCGGCGTGAAGTGGCTGCGCACCGTTCACACCTATCGCGTCGCCGAGATGAAGGCGACGCTGCGCGAGGCCTTCACGACCGACTTCGCCGGCCTCAAGGTGATCATCGCCGAGGGCGAATGCCAGCTCGAGCGCCAGCGGCGCGTGCGGCCATGGATCGCCTCTCTGTTGAAGCGCGGCAAGCGCGTCGTGCGCGTCAAGTACGGCGTCGACGAGGACGTGTGCACCGGCGACCACGCCTGCATCCGCCTCTCCGGCTGCCCGACGCTGACGCTGAAGGACAACCCCGATCCGCTCAAGCTCGATCCGGTCGCGACCGTCATCGAGGGCTGTGTCGGCTGCGGCCTGTGCGGCGAAAACGCGCACGCGGCGACGCTTTGTCCGTCGTTCTATCGCGGCGAAGTCGTGCAGAACGCGCGCTGGCACGAGCGCCTCGTCGCCGGCGTGCGGCGCCGGGTCGTGCAGAGCCTGCAGGCCGCATGAGCTCGGCGCCGGGCCGCCCCAAGCCGAGCTCAGCCCCCGCGGAGGGCAGCGCCGCGGCGCCAGCCGCAAGCGTGGGAGCCCTATGACACCGATCTGTGTCCTCGTCACGGCACTCGGCGGCGAAGGCGGCGGCGTGCTTGCCGAGTGGCTGGTCGAGACCGCCGTGCGCTCGGGCTATCGGGCCCAGAGCACGTCGATCCCGGGCGTCGCGCAGCGGACCGGAGCGACGACGTACTACGTCGAGGTCTTCCCCGTCGCAACGGCCGAGCTCGGCGACAGGACGCCCGTCTTCAGCCTCCATCCGGTTGCGGGTTGCCTCGATCTCCTCGCCTCGTCGGAACTGCTGGAGACCGTGCGCCAGATCGGCATCGGCATGGCGACGCGCGAGCGTACGCACGTCCTCAGCTCGACCAGCCGAAGCCTCACGACGGCCGAGAAGATGGTGCCGGGCGACGGAAGAGCGACGAACGCCGAGCTCCTCGCCATCGTCCGCGCCCATGCCCGCGAGGCCGAGGCCTTCGACATGGCGCAGATGGCGCGCGACAACGGCACCGTCATCAGCGCCGTGCTCTTCGGCGCGATCGCGGCGAGCGGCGTGGTGCCGCTGCCGCGCGCCGCCTGCGAAGAGACGATCCGCGAATCCGACAAGGGCGCGGAGGCGAGCCTGCGCGGCTTCGCGGCGGCGTTCGCAGCGGTTTCCGACTTGCGCGCGGAGCGGGCGAAAGTGGATGCGGCGATCGACGCCGCGGTCGCGACGGTCGCGAACGAAGCGACTTCCGCCGAGGCCGGCCACGACATCCCGCCCGCGCTCGCCGCACTGCCTGCCGACGTGCGCGAGATGGCCACCCTCGGCCACGCCCGCCTCGTCGACTACCAGGACGCGCGCTACGCCGCCCTCTACCTCGCGCGTCTCGAGCGCCTGCTCGCAGCCGAGCGCGAAGGCGCACCCGGTGCAGCGACGCACCCGACGACTCGCGCCGCGGCCCGCTGGCTCGCCCTCTGGATGGCCTTCGACGACATCGTCCGCGTCGCAGATCTGAAGACGCGCGCCTCGCGCTTCGCGCGTGTGCGCCGCGAAGTGAAGGCAGAGAACGACGACGTGCTTCGCGTCGTCGATCACTTCAAGCCCGGCGTCGCCGAGCTCGCATCGCTGCTGCCGCGCCGGCTCGCCGATGCGCTCGTCCGCCACGATCGTGCGCGCCAGGCGCGCGGCCGCGATCCGCTGGCGCTGCCGTTGAAGATCCGCACCGACACGGTCTTCGGCTTTCTCCTGCTGCGCTTGCTCGCCGCGATGAAGCCCCTGCGCCGCCAGGGCAGCCGCTTCGCCGCCGAGCAGTCGGCGATCGAGCGCTGGCTCGACGGCGTGGCATCGGGCGCGCGACGTCACGCCGGCCTCGGCTTCGAGCTCGCCGAATGCGGCCGGCTGATCAAGGGCTACGGCGCGACCCAGGAGCGCGGCCAGGAGAACCTGCTGCACGTGCTCGATCACCTGGCGATCGCCGCGCCCTTCACGACCGACGACGAGCGCGCCGCGGCGATCCGCGCCGCACGCGAGGCCGCGCTCGCCGACGGCTCGGGCCAGGCGCTCGACACCGCGCTCGCGACGCACGGCGCGCCACCCCGGCCCGTCCCGGCGCAGCCGATCCGCTGGGTCGCGCGACGGCCCGGGCGGCCGGCCCCGGCGCGCACGGCCGCGTCCGAGTCGGCGCCGTGACGCCGGCGCCGGTCGTTCAACGCGCCGCGATGGCAGGGAAGATCAGCATCGCCGCACTGCTCGCCCGGCCCTACGCTCGCACCCGCTTCACATCCACGACGACGAGGAGACCATGACCCACGCCCCCACCGTCCCGACGTTCGCGCGAGCCCGGATGCCGTCGCGTCTGACCACGATCGCGTTCGCCGTCATCGCCTCCGCCGTCGCCCTGCCCGCGCTCGCGCAGGACAAGCCGGTCGCCCTCAAGCTCTCGAGCTGGGTGCCGGCGCAGCACGCGCTCAATCCGGCGCTCGCCGCCTGGGGGGCCGACATCACCAAGCAGTCGAACGGCACGATCACGACGCAGCTTTTCCCTTCCGAGCAGCTCGGCAAGGCCTTCGACCACTACGACATGGCCAAGGACGGCATCGCCGACGTCGCCTACATCAACCCCGGCTACCAGCCCGGGCGCTTCCCGGTGATGGCCGGGGCGGGTCTGCCCTTCATCTTCTCGAACGCCAAGGGCGGCTCGGCGGCGATCGACGCGTGGTATCGCCCGTACGCGGCCAAGGAGATGAAGGACGTGAAGTTCTGCTTCGCCTTCATCCACGACCCCGGCACCTTCCACAGCAAGAAGAAGCTGCTCTCGCCGACCGACATCAAGGGCATGAAGATCCGGCCGGCGACGAGCACGATCGGCCAGATGGTGACGCTCCTCGGCGGCACCAACGTGCAGGCGTCCGCGCCCGAGGCGCGCGACGCGCTCGAGCGCGGCGTCGCCGACGCGATCACCTTTCCGTGGGGCTCGACGATCCTGTTCGGCATCGACAAGGTCGTCACCCAGCACATGGACGTGCCGCTCTATACGACGCCCTTCGTGTGGGCGATGAACAAGGACAAGTACGAGGCGATGTCGCCCGCGCAGAAGAAGGTGATCGACGACCACTGCACGACCGAGTGGGCCGAGAAGGTCGGCGGCCAGTGGGGCGACTTCGAGTTCGCCGGCCGGGCCAAGCTCGCCGCCGAGGCGGGCCACGAGTCGTACAAGCTCACCCCGGCGCAGCTCGACGCCTGGAAGAAGGCGATCGCGCCGACCGAGGCCGCGTGGGCCGAGGGCGTCACCAAAGCGGGCTACGACCCGAAGCAGGTGATGGAGTCGCTGCGCGGCACGGTCGCGAAGTACAAAGCGGGCCTCTGAGGCCCGCCAAGAGCGCAGGCGCCCGGTGAGCGTCGACGCGAAGCCGCCGCGGCCCGGGCCGCGGCGGCAGTTCATGGATCGCATCATCGATGCGATCGAGTGGTGCGCCGCGACCTTCGTCGGCATCGTCGCGCTCAACATCTTCCTCGCCGTCGTCCTGCGCAAGTTCTTCAGCTGGCAGATCCCCGACAGCTACGACATCGGCAAGATGCTGCTCGGCACGCTCATCTTCTGGGGCATCGCCGCGACGAGCTACCGCGGCGGCCACATCACGGTCGACCTGCTCTGGACGGCGGCGAGCGCGAAGTGGAAGCGCGCCATCGACGTCTTCGCGACGCTGGTGCTGCTCTTCGTCGTCGCGGTGCAGACGATCATGCTGTTCGACAAGGTGCGCGCGACCTTCGTCGACCACGTCCTCACGTACGACCTCGGCATGCCGACCTGGCCGTTCTACGCCGTCGCCTGGCTCGGCGACGCGTCGGCGGTGGTGCTGATCGCCATTCGCACCTATCGGCTCGTGTTCCATCCCGAGGATCTGGTCGAGTTCAACGAGGCCAAGGTCGTCGAGTGAGCGAGCAAATTCAGTGAGCAACGACTGGATCGCCTTTCTCGGCTTCGTCGCCCTCTTCGTGCTGATGATGCTGCGCGTGCCGGTCGGCATGGCGATGGGGCTCGTCGGCGTCACCGGCTACAGCGTCATCGTCGGCCCGGGCCCGGCGCTCAAGCTCGTCGGCCAGACGTCGTTGCGCACGGTCACTGACTACACCTTCGGCGTGATCCCGATGTTCATGCTGATGGGCGCTTTCGTCTCGGTCTCTGGCCTCAGCCGCGAGATGTTCAAGGCCGCCGACGCCTTCCTCGGCCACCTGCGCGGCGGCCTGGGCATCGCCACCGTCGTCGCCTGCGGCGGCTTCGCGGCGATCTGTGGCTCGTCGGTGGCGACCGCCGCGACCTTCAGCACCGTGGCCTATCCGGAGATGCGCCGCTACGGCTACCCACAGTCGTTTTCCACCGGCGTGATCGCGGCCGGCGGCACGCTCGGCGCGATGCTGCCGCCGTCGACGGTGCTCGCCGTCTACGCCATCCTGACGCAGCAGGACATCGGCAAGCTCTTCATGGCCGGCGTCTTTCCCGGGCTGCTCGCGATGGCGATGTACGTGATGACGATCGCGCTCATCGTCCGAGTCCGGCCGCGTTTCCTGCCGGCCGGCGCGGTGAAGACATGGCAGGAGAAACGCGGCGCGCTCAAGCTCGTCTGGGCGCCGCTCGTCCTCTTCGTCTTCGTCATCGGCGGCCTCTACGGCGGCTTCTTCACGCCGACCGAGGCCGGCGGCGTCGGCGCGAGCGGCGCCTTCCTGCTCGGCCTCTTGCGCCGAAAGCTCGACCGCGCGAAGACGCGCGAGGCGCTGCTGCAGGCGACGCGCACAGCCGCGGCCGTGTTCACGGTGCTGATCGGCGCGCTCCTCTTCGGCTACTTCCTCACCATCACGCAGACCCCGCAGAAGCTCACCGAGCTCCTCACCGGCTTGGGGCTGGGCCGCTACGGCATCCTCGCCCTCATCATGCTGATGTACCTCGTCCTCGGCTGCCTGATGGACGCGATGGCGATGATCATCCTCACCGTGCCGATCATCTTCCCGGCGATCGTCGCGCTCGGCTTCGATCCGATCTGGTTCGGCGTGATCATCGTCATGACGGTCGAGCTCGGCCTGATCCATCCTCCCGTCGGCATGAACGTGTTCGTCATCAAGAGCGTCGTCAAGGATGTAAGCTTCACGACGATCTTCAAGGGCGTGCTGCCGTTCGTGGCCACCGACATCGTCCGCTTGATCATCCTCATCGCTTTCCCGATGATTGCGCTCTGGTTGCCGTCGCGGATGGGCTGAATCTTCGCCGCGGCTTCAAGTCGGCCGGCGGCCCGGCTTCACGCGGGCGGTGAGCCAAGCCGCGGTCTCGGCGACGTTCAGAGCGCGCGGGCCTCTTCTTCGGTTCGGCAGGACCTGAATTCCGATTCCGTTCAGCCTCGGTTCACAGAGGCGCCCGCAAGATGCGCTCACCCCCAACTCAAGGAGTCTTCCATGAAGCGCCTCGCCCTTGTCCCCCTGCTCGCGACCGCTGCCGTCGCGGCTCACGCCCAGACCTACCTCGACAACGCTCGCGTCACGAGCGTCGATCCGCAGTACGAGAGCGTGCGCGTGCCGCGCCAGGAATGCAGCAACCGCTGGATCAGCGAGCCGCGTCGCAGCGGCGGACGCGAGTACGGTGGTGCCGTCCTCGGCGGCGTTGCCGGCGCCCTGATCGGCAACCAGGTCGGCCGGGGCCACGGCCGGGAAGCGGCCACTGCGCTCGGCGCCGTCGTCGGCGCCTTCACCGGCGACAACCTCGAGAATCGCGACCGCTGGGATGCGGCGGAGCCGGTGCCGCGCGAAGTGACGACCTGCCGCAACGTCGAGGACGTGCAGACGCGCGCCGTCGGCTATCAGGTCACCTACGAGTACCGCGGCCAGCAGTTCACGACGCTGATGCACGAGAACCCCGGACCGTACCTGCCGGTGCGCGTGTCGGTGGATCCTGTGGGACGATAGTGAGTCGCCGGATCGACCGCCCCTTCCCGCCCCTCGCCCCATGAAAGCCCTGGTCAAGCCCCTCTGCGCCCTGCTGATCGCCGTGGCCGCTCCGGCATGGGCCGACGTCAGCCGGGACGAGGCCGCGGCCGCGGCGCAACGCGTGGCCATCGGTCGCGTGCTGTCGGTGGAAAGGACCGGCCCGGTGTGGCGAGTGAAGGTCCTCACCGCGCAAGGCGAGGTCCGGGTGATCCTGATCGACACCGCCAGCGGGCGCGTCGTGGGCTGAGCGGCAAGACCTCGACGTGCGCCTGTTGCTGGTCGAGGACGATGCGACGCTGCGGCTCGGGCTGGCGCGTCAGCTCGAAGCCGACGGCTACCGCGTCGACCAGGCCGCCGACGGCGAGGACGGCCTGTTCCAGGCACGCGAGTACCCGGTCGATCTCGCCATCGTCGATCTCGGCCTGCCCAAGCTCGGCGGGCTGAACGTCGTGAAGAACCTGCGCGCGGACGGACGGACGATCCCTATCCTCATCCTCACCGCGCGCGGCAGCTGGCAGGACAAGGTTGTCGGACTGGAAGCGGGTGCGGACGACTACCTGGTCAAGCCCTTCGAATATCCCGAGCTCGCCGCGCGCATCAAGGCCTTGCTGCGGCGCTCGCTGAAGGCCGCGTCCGATGTGCTCACCGTGGGGCCGATCGCCGTCGATTTCTCGGCCCAGAGCGCCAAGCTCAATGGCGAAGCGATCGAACTGACGGCTTTCGAATATCGCCTGCTCGAATACCTCGTGCGCGAACGCGCGCGGGTCGTGAAAAAACAGGAGCTCTCGGACTACCTGTACCCGCACAACGAAGACCGGGACAGCAACGTCCTCGAGGTGCTGATCGGGAGGTTGCGCCGCAAGCTCGACCCGGACGGCACCCTCGCACCGATCGAAACGTTGCGCGGCAGGGGCTACCGGTTCACCCTCGGATGAGATGGCCCGACTCGATCCGTGCCCGCCTCATGCTCGGCGCCACGGTCGTGCTGGTCGCCTTCGTGGCGGGCGCGGGATGGGCGGTGCAACGTGCCCACGAAGACAGCGTGCGCACGGCCCGCTTCGCGCAGCTGCAGAGCACGGTCTATCTCCTTCTCGCCGGCGCCGAGCTCGACGAACGCGGAGCTCTGGTCATGCCGCCGTCGTTTCCCGAGCCGCGCCTGTCGCTGCCCGGGTCCGGCCTGTACGCGGACATCGTCAACGTCGCTCGACACGAGCAATGGCAGTCGCCGTCGACCGTCGGCGTCAGCCCGCCGTTTCTGCGCGACGTCGGCGTCGGCCGATGGCGCTCGGAGACCGTCAGCGCCGCCGGTCGCGACTACCTGGCGATCGGCTACGGCGTCAACTGGGCCGGGCGCGCGCAGGCGGCGCCGCTGGTGCTTTCGGTCGTCGAGGACAAGGCCGATTTCGATCGCGAGGTCCGAGTCTTCGAGCGCACCTCGTGGACCTGGCTCGGTGGCGCCGCGGCCCTGCTCCTGCTGTCGCAAACGCTCCTGCTCGAATGGGGCCTGGCCCCCTTGCGCCGCGTCGCGCACGAGATCCGCGGTATCGAGCACGGCGAGCAGGCCGAGGTCGAGGGGCGCTACCCGAGCGAGATCACGGCGCTGACGAGCAACCTCAACACCTTGATCAAGCTTGAGCGCCTGCGCCAGACCCGCTACCGGGAGGCCTTGAGCTTTCTCGCCCACAGCCTCAAGACGCCGCTGGCTGTCTTGCGCACGGCGCTCAGCGAGCCGGCGCAGCTGCCGGCGATCGTGAGCCAGCAGGTCGCGCGGATGGACGACATCGTCCAGCACCAGCTCGGCCGCGCGGCCGCGAGCGGCGCGTCCCGCTTCGCGCCCTTCCTGACCCTGTCGCCGGTGCTGAACCGGATCCGCGATTCGCTCGCCAAGGTGTATGCCGACAAGGGTCTGGTCGTCAGCCTCGACGTCCCGCCCGGGCTCGCCTGGCGGATCGACGAAGGCGACGCTTTCGAGATGCTCGGCAACGTCATGGACAACGCGGCCAAGTGGGCGAGGCATCGCGTGGCGGTTGGCGCACGGCGCGAGGGTGACAGGCTGCAGCTGCGGGTCGACGACGACGGCCCGGGCTTCAGCGACACGCAATCGATCCTGCAGCTGCACGTGCGCGGCGACGAGAAAGTGCCAGGTCACGGCGTCGGCCTGGCGATCGTCAACGATCTCGTGGCCAGCCACGACGGCGAGCTGAACTTGTCTCGCTCGGACCTCGGCGGAGGAAGGGTCGACATCGTCCTGCGGGCGGCCTGAACGATCTTGCATTCGTTCAGGCCGCGTTCATGAAGGGTCGCGCAAGATGACTTCATCGCAACCCGAAGGAGTCGTCATGACCCGTCCCCTCTCTGCCAAGTTCGTTGCTGCGGCCGCACTCGCTGCCGCCGCGCTCGGTGCCGCCTCGGCTGCGAACGCGCATACCGATGTCTACTTCTCGCTCGACGTACCGAGTCGTCCGGTCTACATGGAGCCTGTGCCCGTCTATGTGCAGCGCGAGCGCGTGTACGTCGAACCGCGCCCGGTCTACGTGCAACCGCCGGCGTACGCGTACGAGCGCCCCTGGCGGCCTTCGTACGAGTCCGAGTTCGAGCGCGAGCGGGACTGGCGGCGCGCGGAGTGGCACCGGCGCGGATGGGAGCATCGTCAACGCGAGTGGGATCGCTTCCCGTCGCACGGCCGCGATCGGGATTGATCGTCGCGCGCGCGAACTCGCGGGCGGTCCTCAGCCCACGACGAGCGCGCCGAGCGCGATCAACCCGAGCCCGAGCGCTGCCAGTGCGTCGCCGGCGATCAGGCCACCGCCGAACAACGAGGTGCTGGTCATGTCCGGCGGCAGCTCGCCGTCGTCGCCCGGCGCATTGCGCTCTTTCTGACGCGCCGCGCGCGCGTCGATCAGGCTCGCGACGACGCCGCCGGCACCGAGCCAGAGCGACGTCGCGAGGTTGACGAAGCCGCCGAACGACATCGCGTAGGGCGACGACAGCAGCGTCGAGTCGAGGACGAAGTCGACGGCGCCGCCGGTGCGCGTTCTCTTGTAGGCGAGCCACCGCTCGCTCGTGAACGCGATCTTGCGCACGAGCTCGATCAGGAGGCCCGTGCCGAGGCCGATCCAGATCGCCGTGCGCTGGTACGGCTTGTCGTCGGTGAGGCTTCGCAGGATGCCGACGAACTTGAAGGTCATCGCCGCGTTCCATTGCGCCGGCTGCTGCCCTTCGGTCATCACCGTCTGGTCGAGCAGCAGCACCGGGTAGGCGGCCATGAAGAGGCGCGCGAAGCCGACGGCGAGCAGGGCGCCGACGAAGATGCCGGCCGCCTGGTAGCGGAACTGCAGGACCCGGTCGGTGCCGAGGCGAGCGCCGGTCGATCGGTCTTGTTGCATGTCGCAGGCAACGCTGGTCGAGACGAGCAGCACCGTGCCGGCCATCAGGCCGACAGCCGGATCCTTGAGGCCGATCGCCGCGAGGATGACGATCGAGACGACGAAGGCCGACGAGATCGGGTTCGAGTCGCTGATGCCGAGCGAGATGCCGTTGACGAGAGCGAACACGCACACCAGCACGAGTGCGACGACGAGGTAGAGCACCGGCTGGTGCAGCACGAGGTGGCCGACGGCGACGACGGCCGCGCCCCAGCAGATCGACCAGATCACGAGGCGCACGGTGTTGACCCGGCGCCAGCCCTGGACCGGGACGTCCTCGCCCCTCGCGCCGGGCGCCGTCGCCGTCTCGCGCCAGCGCTTCACGGCGCGGCCGAGGATCAGCGTCATGTCGACGATCGCCGCGCCCATGATCCAGCCGAGGGCGATCAGGAACATGATCTTGCGCGGTGGATCGCCCGCCTGCAGCCAGCCGATCGAGACGAAGTACGGCTTGAGGAGGAGGCCGATGACGCCGCCGGTCACCGCCGCCAGGCCGATGCGCGCGCCGACCACCATGCCGGCGCCGAAGGTCGAGGTCGAGAGCTCGATCGTGCCGAGGATCGCGATCTTGGCCGACGCAATTCCGCCGACGAGGCCGGTGGCGACGCCGCCGCCGAGGAGCGAGATCGAGCGGCGCAGGAGCACCGGGTCGGTGAGCGCGCGCAGGATGTTGGCGACCGCCAGGCCCGACGGAAAGACGAGCTGCATGCGATCGACGAGGATCGGCGTGTAGAGCATGCCGATGCCGGCTCCGAACATGCCGATCGTGAGCAGGTACAGCACGAGCTGCCACATCGGCGGTTGCGGCAGACCGAGCCAGACCATCGCCTGGATCAGCACGCCCATGGCGCTCATGCTGGCGACCGATGCCGCTGCCGTCTGGATGTAGTTAGCGCCATGCTTGCCCTCGACGCCGTAGCCGTAGGTGACGGTCGAGCCGAGCAGGCCCGCGAGCACCTGGCCACCGACGAAGAAGCCGAGCGAGAAGTTCATGTACGACGCCGTCAGCCCGCCGAGCGGGCCGAGGACGAAGATGCCGAGCGAGAGCAGGAGGGCGTGGTATTTCCAGGTGCCGGAGGCGGGCAGCCAGCGCCAGCGCGGCGCGGCGGCAGCAGGTGCAGTCTGGGTCGGGAACGGGATCGCGCTCATGTCGAGGTCGCCATGCGAGGCGGGTGGGCGGCCGCAGGGGCGCGGCGCAGGTTGAGGAGGTTGGCGCCGAGGATGAGGACAGCGCCGAGCACGGTGAAGAGGTCGAGCGACTCGGTGTAGATCCACCAGCCGGCGGCCGCGGTGAGCGGCACGCGCAGGAAGTCCATCGGCACGATCACCGTCGCCGGGGCATGACGCAGCGCCTGAGCCATGCAGTAGTGCGAGTAGGTGCCGCAGATCGCGATGACGACGATCCACGGCCACGTCGCCGCGTCGGGCGTGCGCCACGCGAGCACCGTCGGCACGAGGCCGATCACCGACTGCACGACCAGCATCCAGAAGATGATCGCGACCGGACGCTCGGTCGCGGTCAGCGACTTGACGAGGACGAAGGCGATCGAGAAGCCGAGCGCCGCCGCGAGCGCGATGAGCTGCCCGGGGTCGACGTGATCGAGGCCGGGCCGGACGATGATGGCGACGCCGACGAGACCGAGGACGACGGCGAGCGCTCGCAGCGCGCCGACGCGCTCGCCGAGGAAGGCGACGGCCAGGATCGCCGTCCAGACCGGCATCGTGAACTCGATGGCGACGACTTGCGCGATCGGGATCAGCGTCAACGCGAAGAACCAGCCGTACTGGGCCGCGTAGTGGACGACGTTGCGGGCGAGGTGAGCGCCAGGGCGTCGCGTGCGCATCGCGGCGAGGCCGCCGGCGGCGTGCACGAGCGGGGCCAGCAGGACGAGCCCGAGCACCGAGCGCATCTCCATGATCTGGAAGACCGACAGGGTGCGTGCCGCCTCGCGGCCGGCAACGGCGATCACGACCATGGCCGCGAGCCAGCCGGACATCCAGGCGGCGGCCTGGCGAAGCGAAGGAGTCCAGGCCGACATGGCCGCGATTCTGGCGCACGCTCGTGTGCGCTGCCGTCACCCCTGTCGCTCGTCGGCAGCGGCCCGGCCGGCCCGTTCCTCGCGGCGCGGCTGGCCCAACGGATCGCCAGCACTGCGAACCTCACCCTCGTCCGGGGACATGCACGCTTCGTCGGGCCGGACGCGGTCGCGCTCGGCTCTGCACCAGCGCTTCGTCCAGTTGTTCGGCGTGCCGCCGATGCAGTACCTGGCGCAGTGGCGCATGCAGACCGCGGCGCGCATGTTGCTCGAGACGCGCGCCACCGTCGCGGCGATTGC
>JAYVVB010000075.1:0-2919 GCA_043787455.1 Rhizobacter sp. | reverse complement strand
CCGGCTCCTGGCCGGCAGCGGGCGCGACGAGCGCGTTCGAATCGCCTACTTGGACTTCAGCGTGATCCACTTGAAGAACATGTAGTTGTTGGGCAGCTGCGTCAGCGTCACGTTCTTGCCGTAAGCCCAGGCCAGCGCCTGCTGATGCAGCGGAATGTGGCCGACATCGTCCTGGTGGATCTTGAAGGCCTCGCGGATCATGTCGTTGCGCTTCTTCTGGTCGGTCTCCGACTGGATCTTCAGCACCAGGTCGTCGAGCTTGGCGTTGCTGTAGGCGCCGAGGTTGAACTGGCCCTGGCCCTTGTCGTTCGGGGTCGCCATGATCGACTGCAAGGTGTCGTGCGAATCGACCGTGCTCGGCGTCCAGCCGAGGAGATAGAAGCTCGTGTCACGGCGCAGGATCTTCGGGAAGTAGCTGACCTTCGTCTCGGTCATCAGGTTCACCTTGACACCGATGCGCGCGAGGTTGGCCGCCACCGCCTGGCAGATCGCGGCGTCGTTGACGTAGCGGTCGTTCGGGCAGTTCATGCCGACCTCGAATCCGTTCGGATAGCCGGCATCGGCGAGCAGCTTCTTCGCGGCCTCGGTGTCGTACGGCAGGCGTTTGTTCATGTCGGCCTGAAAGCCGCGGACGGCCGCACCGACCATCAGGCCCGTGGGCAAGGCCGCGCCGCGCATCACGCGCGCCTTGATCGTTTCCTCGTCGATCGCTTCGTAGAAGGCGCGGCGCACGCGTACATCCTTGAACGGATTCTTGCCCTTGACGCTGCTGAAGAGGAGCTCGTCGCGCTTCTGGTCCATGCCGAGGAAGATCGTGCGCAGCTCGGGTCCTTGCAGCACGTTGAGGCCGGCCGCCTTGATCCGCTCGACGTCCTGCAATGGCACCGGCTCCATCAGGTCGGTCTCGCCCGAGAGCAAGGCTGCGACGCGGGTCGCGTCGTTGCCGATCGGCGTGAACACGACTTCGTCGAGATTGCTTTCCGACTTGCCCCACCAGTTGAAGTTCTTGACAAGGACCGTGCGAACCGACGGCTGACGCTCCTTAAGGCGGAACGGGCCGGTGCCGTTCGACTTGAAGCTGGCGGTGTTCTCGATGCCCTTCCTGCGATCGACCGGATGCTCGGCCTTGTTGTCCTCGCACCATTTCTTGCTCATCATCGCCAGCGTCGTCAGCGTGTCGGGAAGGATCGGATACGGCGCCGTGGTCTCGATCTCGACCGCGTATTCGCCGACCTTCCTCACGTCTTTGATCGGATTGGTGTAGCCCTTCATGTCGGAGCCGTCGCCGGCGGCGCGCTTGAACGTGAAGATCACGTCGTCGGCCGTGAACGGAGTGCCGTCGTGGAATTTCACGCCTTGGCGAAGGTCGAAGCGCCAGACCGTCGGGCTCGTCTGCGTCCACTTCGTCGCCAGCGCCGGAGTCAGGCCCATGTCCTTGCCGCGCTCGATCAGCGGCTCGTAGACGTTGCCGGTGAAGCTGAGCTGCAGGCTCTCGTTGAGCGAGTGCGGGTCCATCGACTGGACGTCGCCGAGGTCGGAAACGCGCAGGGTGACAGCGTGCGACATCGACGCGCCGAGCGCGAGCGTGCCCGCGAGCAACCAGGGAGCGATTCTTTGCATTGGGAACTTCCTTGTGAAGACAGAGAGAGAGCGATCAGTGCGCGCCGGCAGCACGCTCGACGCGCAGGCGCGGATCGACGGCGAAGTAGAGCAGGTCGACCACGAGATTGATGACGACGAAGATCAGCGCGATCAGGCAGAGATAGGCGGCCATCACCGGAATGTCGGCGAACTGGACCGCCTGGATGAAGAGCAGGCCCATGCCCGGCCACTGGAACACGGTCTCGGTGATGATCGCGAAGGCGATCAGGCCGCCGATCTGCAGACCGGTGATGGTCATCACCGGGACCAGCGTGTTCTTGAGGGCGTGGCGAAAGTACACGGCGCGATCGGGCAAGCCGCGCGCGCGCGCGAACTTGATGTAGTCGGCACGAAGCACCTCGAGCATCTCTGAGCGGACCAGCCTCATGATCAAGGTGAGCTGGAAGATCGCCAGCGTGATCGCCGGCAGGACGAGGTGGCGCCAGCCGTCGACGCTGGTCATGCCGGTCGTCCACGGACCGAACGCGACGACCTCGCCGCGACCGAAACTCGGCAGCCATTTCAGCGTCACGGCGAAGACCAGGATGAGCAGGATGCCGATGAGAAACGTCGGCAGCGAGACGCCGACGAGGGAGATCGTCATCATCGCCTGCGACAGAAACGTTCCTCGTCTGAGCGCGGCAAAGACGCCCATCGGGATTCCGAGCGCCAGGGCGATGAGCGCCGCCAGGAGCGTGAGCTCGAGCGTTGCCGGCAGCCGCTCGGCGATCAGGGACGACACCCTTCGGCCCTGCCTCAGGCTGAGGCCGAATTCGCCGCGCACCGCGTTGCCGACGAACTGTGCGAACTGGACCGGGAACGGACTCTCGAGGCCCAGGTCACGCCGCAGCTGCTGACGCTGCTGGGGCGTTGCGTCCTGACCGAGGATGTTCGTGACTGGATCGCCGACGTACTGGAACAGCATGAAGGCGATGAACGCGACCGTCAGCATCACGAGGACGGCCTGCACAAGACGACGAATGACGAAGGCGAACATCGAACCCCAGGTGAATGTCGCATCGAGCCTGACCCGGCCGGGCGCCATGGTTCGTGACCGGGCTGTACAGGGGCCGGCTCGCCGCATGACAGGCCGCACTCGCGCGTCCGTGATGAGAGCAAAACATGCGCCAGCCGTCAAAAGGGAATGCCCGCGGGTCCGCATCGACGATGCATGAAAAAGGCCGCCCGAAGGCGGCCTTTGCTGATCGATCGGTCTCGCGCGAGGCGAGCGCCGGATCAGAAAAAGTGACGAACGCCGAGTTGGAAACCCTTTGAGTT